>NZ_SSXI01000122.1 GCF_004803405.1 Nocardioides sp.
GCTCGGCCAGATCCAAGCGGCCGGCAGCGCGGCGGGAGGCGTCGGCGGCAGCTTGCTGCCCCCTTCTGCGCCGCAGACGCGCTCGGCCAAATCCAAGTTGTAGGACCTCCACAACGATCGAGGCGGATCTTGGTACCCGCTCGGGGCGAGTGGAGGTGACCTGCACGACTAGCGTCACAGAGCGTGAACTCACCACGCTCCGTCCTCGTCACGGGCGGCAACCGCGGCATCGGCCGCGCCATCGCCGAGGCATTCATCGCCGAAGGTGACCACGTCGCAGTCACCACGCGGAGCGGCGGTGCGCCCCAGGGCGCGCTGGAGCTCAAGGCAGACGTCACCGACGGCGAGTCGATCCTGGCGGCGTTCGCCGCTGCCGAGGATGCGCACGGCCCGGTCGAGGTGCTGGTGGCCAACGCGGGCATCACGGCCGACACCCTGCTGCTGCGCATGTCGGACGACGACTGGTCGTCGGTCATCGACACCAATCTCACCGGCACCTTCCGGCTGGTCCGCCGCGCGGCCAAGGGGATGCTGCGCCTCAAGCGTGGCCGGATCATCCTGATCTCCAGCGTGGTGGGCCTCAGCGGGTCGCCCGGCCAGGTCAACTACGCCGCCTCGAAGTCCGGCCTCGTCGGCATGGCGCGGTCGCTGGCGCGTGAGCTCGGCCCCCGCTCGATCACTGCCAACGTCGTGGCCCCCGGCTACATAGACACCGACATGACGGCGGTGCTGAGCGACGAGCAGAAGGAAGGAATCCGCAGCCAGGTCCCCCTGGCGCGGTACGGCAGCGCGGCGGAGGTGGCCGGCGCGGTGGTCTGGCTGGCGAGCCCGGCCGCGGCCTACGTGACCGGCGCGGTGATCCCCGTCGACGGCGGACTCGGAATGGGGCACTGACATGGGCATCCTCGACGGCAAGACCATCCTCGTGGCGGGCGTCACGATGGACTCCTCCATCGGCTTCGCGGTGGCCAAGTACGCGCAGGAGCAGGGCGCGACCGTGCTCATCTCCAACTTCGGCCAGGCGCTGCGGATCACCCGCAGGATCGCCCGCCGGCTCCCCACCGAGCCGCCCGTGCTGGAGCTCGACGTGACCGATCCCGAGCACCTCGCGGGCCTGGCCGACGCCGTCCGCGAGCACCTCGGTGAGGACGCCCACCTCGACGGCGTCGTGCACTCGATCGCCTACGGCAACCCCGAGACCCTCCTCGGCGGCAAGTTCCTCGACGGCCCCTGGAAGGACGTCGCGCAGGCGGTCCAGGTCTCGGCGTACTCCTTCAAGTCCCTCGCCACCGCCTGTCGTCCGCTCATGGGCGAGGGCGGCTCGATCGTGGGCCTCACCTTCGACGCCACCACCGCCTGGCCGGTCTACGACTGGATGGGTGTGGCCAAGGCGGCGCTCGAGTCCTGCTCGCGCTACCTGGCCAGGGATCTGGGTCCTGAGGGCATCCGGGTGAACCTCGTCTCGGCCGGTCCGTTGCGCACCCTGGCCGCGAAGGCGATCCCGGGCTTCGAGGAGCTCGAGTCGATGTGGACCACCCGGGCCCCGCTCGGCTGGGACAACACCGACCAGGAGCCGACCGCGCGCGCCGTCTGCGCGCTCCTCTCGGACCTGTTCCCGGCGACGACGGGGGAGATCGTCCACGTCGACGGCGGCTTCCACGCCATGGGCGCCTAGACACCGGCCGCCGGCGCGGTCACGTCCCCCGGTCGGCTGGCGGGCGCAGCCGCTGCATCGCCGCGGTCAGGGCCGCCCAGACCAGGATGATCAGCGCGATCTCCTGCAGGACATACCACGGCCAGGGTCCCAGGAGGTCCAGGATCGAGCTTCGTGGCTTCCGCAGCAGATAGCCGTAGTTCGTGTCCGCCACCACGTTGAAGACGTACGCCGACACCGCCCACAGCGCGGTCGTGGCCACGGTGGCGGCGAAGTCCCGCCACCGTGGCACCTTGCGCAGCCCGATCACCAGATAGACCGCCGACCACACGATCAGCAGGTGCAGCGCCCAGAACGCGAAGTACCGAGGGTGTGGCAGGTCCTCGTTGACGGCGGGCGTCAGCACACCCTGGATCGTCAGGGTCAGCCCCCAGAAGAAGGTCAGCGCGACCGGGAACGGCTTGTGCGTCCACAGTGCCCACGCGGCGGCCGGCCAGGCGAGGTCGCACAGGTGCAGCGGCAGCGTCACGTCGATGTCGAAGTTGAAGACCAGGTCGATCACCTGGAAGGGCACGGTGACGACCGGGATCAGCACGGCGCAGGCTCGGCTGAACCGGGTCGGCCCCTCGACCGCCCGGTGCCGGCGGCCCAGGACGGCCGCTCCGACCAGCCCCATGGCGAAGATCACGAGGGGCACCAGGTGGGTCACGCCGTACTGCGTCACGAACCCAGCATGGGCCCTACGATCTAGCCGTGGACAGCAATCGGCAGGTCGTGGTCGTTCGGCACGCGAAGGCGGAGGCCTTCGCGCCCAACGACGTGGACCGCGTCCTGGCCGACAGCGGGCGGGCGGACGCACGCGCGCTGGGCCGGTGGTTCCGCGAGCAGGGGATCGACGCCGACGCCGCCTACGTCTCGTATGCCGCCCGAACTCGGGAGACCTGGGCGCTCGTCGCCGAGGCTGCGCGGTGGGAGGTGGAACCGGAGATCGACGGCGGCCTCTACGGCACGGACGAGGACGGGGTGCTGGAGCTGCTCCGTGAGACCGACGACTCAGCGCGCACCGCGGTGGTCGTGGGACACAACCCCGCGATCGGCCTCCTCGCCCAGCTGCTGGACGACGGGGACGGCGGCGCTGCCGGCACCGACCTCGCCGGCTTCCCGACCTGCACCGCGGCGGTCTTCGAGGTCACCTGCTCGTGGGCCGACGTGGCACCGATGTGCGCGAGGCTGCGCGCGTTCCACGTCGCGCGCGCCTGAGCCCTCTGCGCGAGGAGCTACCCCAATGGCGGAGCCGGCGTGACGATGCCCGCCTCGGCGTCGGCGGCCTCGACCTCCTCGCGGGTGATGCCGAGCAGGTACATGATCGTGTCCAGGTAGGGCACGTTCAGCGCGGTGTCGGCAGCCTCCCGCACGACGGGGCGGGCGTTGTACGCGATCCCGAGGCCCGCAGCGGCCAGCATGTCGAGGTCGTTCGCACCGTCGCCGATCGCGATCGTGGCGGCCTCGGAGACGCCGAGGTCGGCGGCGAACTCCCGCAGGGCCTGCGCCTTGCCGGCCCGGTCGACGACCGCACCGACCAGGTCGCCGGTGAGCCTTCCGTCCACGATCTCCAGCGTGTTCGCACGCGCCCGGTGGATCCCCAGGTCAGCGGCCAGCCGGTCGGTGATCTGGCTGAACCCTCCGGACACGATGGCGAACCGGTAGCCCAGGCGGCGGAGCGTCCGGACCAGCGTCCGCGCTCCCGGGGTGATCACGATGGCCTCGTAGACCTCGTCGAGGACGGACGCGTCGAGGCCCTGGAGCAGCTTGACCCGCGCTCGCAGCGACTGCTCGAAGTCGAGCTCGCCCCGCATCGCGCGCTCGGTCACCTCGGCGACCTCGGCGCCGAAGCCGGCGTGTTCGGCGAGCATCTCGATGACCTCGCCCTGGATCAGCGTGGAGTCCACGTCCATGACGATCAGCCGCATGCCGTGGCGCAGCAGGTTGGCCGGCTGCACGGCGACGTCGATGCCGTGGGCGGCCGCCTCGGTCGCGAGGAGCGTGCGGAGCACGTCGGGAGGCCCGCCCGAGACATCCATCTCGATCGCGGTCACCGGGTAGCGCGCCATCCGCTCGATCCGGTCGATGTTGCCTCCACAGTCGGCGATCCGGCCGGCGATGGCGGCCATCGCCGAGGACTTCAGGGGCGCGCCGATCACCGTGACGTGGGCACGCCCCTCCGGGCGGGACCGGTTGTCACCCGAGCCGCGCTCGATGTCCACGCTCATGCCGAGCGCCTCGACCGTCTCGGTGACCGCCTGGCGCAGCCTCTTCGCGTCGCGGGGAGCGGTGACCAGGACGCCCAGGACCAGGCGGCCTCGCATCACGATCTGCTCGAGGTCCACGACCGTCACGCTCGAGCGGGCGAGGGACTCGAGCACCGCGGACGTCACGCCCGGCCGGTCGGTCCCGGTGACCGTGATCAGGAGCGTGTCGTCTTCGTCGTTGTGGTTGCTCATCGCGGCTGCAGGCTATCGCTCCGCACCGATCAGGACGGGGTCCGCCCCGATCAGGACGGGGGAGGCCAGCCGTCGGGGGAGCACGCGGCGGTCAGCGCGTGCCGCGACGCCCGTTCCAGCGGTGCGAGGGCCGACCGCCGGGCGGCGGCCTCGGCGGCGCT
>NZ_SSXI01000197.1 GCF_004803405.1 Nocardioides sp.
CCTCCTCCCCGGCTGCCCCGAACCGGCCGCCGACGCCGCGCAGGTCGCCCGCTGCACCGGCGAAGCCACGCGGATCCGGAGTGGGGCCGGCACGTCCGGCACCGAGCCGCGGACTGCTGCGTCTCGACGTACGTCGCCCTGCTGCGCCCCTGGCCACAGGGGAAGCCGCATCGGTCACCGGATCGATCGGACCGAACCGTCTCGACCGCCCGGTCAGGGTCACCCTGAAGGGTTCGGTCTCTCCGGGAATGATCTACCGCAACGTCCGGACTGACCCCGGCGGCGGGTGCCTGATCAAGAGACTGAGCTTCTCGTGCTCGGCGACGCTCGACCCGGGCATCAGGGCCCAGGTCCGGATCATCCTCGTCCCCGACAGGCTGACCTCTCCGGCGACCGCCGTGCAGCGGCTGCTCCTGACGTCGTCGTCGGGAGCTGCCAACGAGGTGACCTCCACCCTGCAGGTCGATAAGAACGGGCCCACTGACGTGCCCGACGCTGACAGCGAGTCGCTGGCGTCCCAGCTCTTGATCCTGCTTGCCCTACTCATGTTCGCACTGGCGGCGCGCGTGACCGAGCGCCGACTTCACGCACCAGGAGACTGATCGTGTCGAATACCTCCCCCGCCCCGGCTGCCACGGCCGAACGGTCCGACTCGACCGCCGAGGACGTCCACGCCGACCGCCGTCGCAACCCGGCACCCATGATCCTCCTGGTGACCATCGTCCTGCTGGGCGGCTACTACGCGATGCTGATGGCGACGGGCGCTCTCAACGCCTCGACGACCGTGCCGGTCGAGAACCAGGGACGCCCGGCCGCGCCGGACTACGTGACGCTCCAGATGAAGCTCGAGGACGTCAACCTCAGCACCCGCGTCGTCCGGGCGACCGTGCTCCCCGCACCCCATGGGACGCTGGTCGGACGCAGGCCCGGGGAGATGACTCGGAGCCTGCTGATCGAGATCGCCAGTGGCGGCCCCACCACCTCCGTGGTGACCTTCCCGGCCAAGTCGATCATCGACCCCACGTCGGTGGACCTCGCGGTCGATCGTGGGGACACCGCGTTCCCGTTCGACCGGCCCTTCGTGGACTTCAACATCAGCGTTCAGGACGAGCGCACGGGCGAGGCCGTGCCCTTCGCGCTCGACCTCGAGGACTCCGCCCACCCGTGGGTATTGACGGCCACCCGCGGCGAGGCCAGCGCGGACGGCAACCAGGTCGTGTACCCCGTCCAGCTCGATGGCCACCGCGACGGTCTCACCGTCACCCTCGTCCTCTTCTACGTCGTGGTCATCCTGCTGACCACGGGGATCGCCGTGGTCACGATCGGCAGCGCGCTCATCCGCCGGGTCCTGGAGTTCTCGAACGTGATCTGGCTCTCGGCCACGATGCTCTCCTTCCCCACGCTGCGCAGCGTGATGCCGGGCGCGCCGCCACTCGGGACCGCTTTGGACTACATCGTGTTCTTCCCGTGCGTCTGCGCCATCGCGGTGATGCTGCTCTGGACGGGCAGCCACCTGGTGTGGCGAGAGGGCGCCGTCCTGATGGGCCGCGCCGGACGCGGCCAGGAGATCGGTTGAGACAGCTCAGCCCGGCAGCACCACCTTCCCAGGGTTCATCAGCCCGCGTGGGTCCAGGGCCCGCTTGACCGCGCGCATCAACTCGAGCTCGACCGGATCGAGGTACGTCGCGGCGATGGCCCGCTTGGCGGTGCCGATCCCATGCTCCGCACTGATGCTGCCGCCCGCCGCGGCCACCGCGTCGTACACGACCTTCGACAGCCGGCCGCTGTGACCGAGGAACGCCGCGGGGTCCAGTCCGGGCGGGAGGCTGAGGTTGAAGTGGAGGTTGCCGTCGCCGACGTGCCCGTAGGTGACGAGCCGGACTCCCGGAAGCGCGTCGTCCAGCGCGCTGGCCGTGGCGGCGACGAACGCGGGAAGCCGTCGGATCGGGACGGTGACGTCGTGTTTGAGACTGGGGCCATGGAGGTTCTGGGCCTCGGAGATGCCCTCGCGCAGTGACCACAGCGCGGCGCGTTGTGCCGGACTGCCCGCGACCACCGCATCGAGGAGAAGGTCGCGCGCGAAGGCCTCGCTCAGCGCTGCCTCGAGCTCCGCGGTCAGGCCGACCGCGCCGTCCGGTCCGGCGAGCTCGACGAGTCCGTACCAGGGATGAGGCGCGGCGAGCGGGTTGCGTGCCTGCGACGCGGTCGCGAGGACCATCGACAGCGCTTCGTGCGACATCAGCTCCCAAGCCGTGACATTGCTGCCACCGTGCTCGCGGAGCACGCCCAGGACCGCGACCGCGGCGTCCACGTCCGGGAGCGCCACCCACGCGGTGACCCGGCGCGGGGTCGCCGGTACCAGGCGCAGCACCGCCGCGGTGATCACGCCCAGCGTGCCCTCGGCGCCGATGAACAGCTGCTTGAGGTCGTAGCCGGCGTTGTCCTTGCGCAGCGGGCGCAGACCGTCCCAGATCCGGCCGTCGGGCAGCACCACCTCCAGTCCGAGGGCCAGGTCGCGCACCATGCCGTACCGCAGCACCGCGGTGCCGCCCGCGTTGGTCGCGAGATTGCCGCCGATAGTGCAGCTGCCCTCGCTGCCCAGGCTGAGCGGGAAGAGCCGGCCGACAGCCGCGGCCGAGGCCTGGACGTCGCGCAGCACCGCCCCGGCCTCGACTGTGATGGTGTCCTCCACCGGGTCGACGTCTCGGATCCGACGCAGCCGGCCGAGCTGCAGCACGACCTGGTCGCCGGTCTCGTCCGGCGTCGCGCCGCCGCACAGACCCGTGTTGCCACCTTGCGGGACGACGGCGACTCCGGCCAGGTGGCAGCGCCGTACGACCTCTGCGACCTCGGCCGTCGAGGCGGGCCGCACCACTGCGGCCGCTCGACCGCGGTGCGCCCCCCGCCAGTCGGCGGTGTACGCGGGGAGGTCGCCAGGTGCGGTGAGCATGCCCATCGGTCCTACGACAGCGGCCAGGTCCTCGAGCAGTAGCGGGGAGATCGGTGGCATGGGTCCTCCGGGATCGTCAGCCGAGCAGGAGGGCGACCACCAGCGCAACCGGCAGGCTGCACAGGGTGGTCACCAGGATCGTCTCGCGGGCGACGTCCTCGCCCGTGCGGTAGCGGACGGCGTGCAGGAAGATGTTCTGTGCGGTCGGCAGCGCCGCGGTCATCACCACGCCGAGCAGGACCGTGCCCTGAAGGCCCAGCGCCGTGCCGACCAGCCAGGCGACCGTCGGCATGAGCGCGAGCTTCAGCACGGTCGCGGTGAGCATCTCGCGGTTGTGGCCGGTCCGGCCGACGGGCGGGCTGAGCCGCAGCGCCGCTCCGTACGACAGCAGCATCAGCGGGATGGCTGCGTCGGCGAGCAGCCGCAGCGGCGACTGGACGAGGGACGGGAGCGGCCAGCCGGTGACCGCGAGCAGCACGCCGAGCATCGCCGCGATCGTCAGTGGGTTGGTCACCAGTCTGCGCAGCACATTGCGGGCTCCCGCTCCCCTGCCCGTGTGCCGGTCGAGGACCACCAGCGCCAGCGGCTGCACGACGAGCATCTGCACCAGGAGGGTCGGCACCACCACGGTGATGTCGCCGACGACGTACGCCGCGATCGCGATCCCCAGGTTGCCCGCATTGACGTACGACGCCGTCAGCGACCCGATCACCACCGAGCCGGTGTCGAGGCGCCAGCGCCACCTGGCCAGGGCGGCGTACACCGCGAAGCTGATGCCGAGGGAGGCGGCCGAGGCGGCGAGATTCCCCGCTGCGCCGCTGATCCGGACCTCGCTGATCACGACGACCATGAGTGCCGGGGAGGCGACGAAGAACGCGATCTCCGCCAGGGCGCGTTGCGAGCGGACGTCGAGGACGCGGCCGTGCGCCAGCGCGGCGCCCGCGGCGATCACGACGAGGATGGTGAGGAAGCCGTTCAACAGCTCCACGCCTGCCCCCTCCGAGTCGCCCCGCGCATCGCGCCATGCCCGACCGGACGTGGACGGTCAGGGTCTCGGTGGCGAGGATGGCGGCCATGACCAGCCTCCCCGGCGGCCCACGAGTGGTCCGCGCCAGCGCGATGATGCCCGAGCTCGAGCGCGACCTGGTCGACCGCTATGCCGCGCCGTCGCTGGCCGAGCTGGACGGCGTGGTGCCCGGTGTCGAGGTGGCCGTGGTGGGCTTCGGCAACGGCGTCACGGCCGAGGTGATGGACCGGCTCCCCGACCTGAGGGCGATCGTCAACTTCGGCGTCGGTTATGACGCCAACGACGTCGACGAGGCGCGCCGACGCGGCATCCCGATCGCCAACACCCCGGATGTGCTCGACGACTGCGTAGCCGACGTCGCGGTCGGACTCGTCATCGACGTCATGCGAGGCCTGAGCGCTGCCGACCGCTTCGTCCGACGGGGCGAATGGGCCGGCGGCAGTCGCTTCCCGTTGACCCGGCGGGTCACCGGCGCCCGCGTGGGCATTCTCGGCCTGGGCCGGATCGGACTGGCGATAGCCCGTCGGCTCGAAGGGTTCGACACCGTCATCAGCTATCACTCGCGCAACCGGCGCGACGACGTGCAGTACGCCTACGCCACCTCTCCGATCGAGCTCGCCGCGAGCTGCGACGTGCTGATCGTGGTCACCCCCGGTGGGCCCGGCACCCAGGGGCTGGTCGACGCCCCGGTGCTGACAGCACTCGGCCCGGACGGGTTCCTGGTCAACGTCGCCCGGGGCTCTGTCGTCGACGAGGACGCCCTGGTCGCGGCGCTCGAGGACGGTCGGATCGCCGGTGCCGGGCTCGATGTCTACGCCCACGAGCCGCGGGTGCCCGAGGCCCTGACCGGCCGCGATGACGTCGTCCTCCTCCCCCACGTCGCCAGCGGGACGGTCGAGACCCGGAGGGCGATGGCCGATCTCGTGCTCGACAACGTCGAGCGCTTCCTGTCGCACGGCGTGCTCCTGACACCGGTGGACTGAACCATTGCGGCCATCGCGGCCGTCGCGGCGGTTGGTCACGGACGCAGCCGCACGTGCTCACCGGTGATCTCGCTGACGTCTGCGGCCCCCAGCAGACTCATCGCCCGGACCAGCTCGGAGACCAGGATGTGCAGCGCGGCGTCGACGCCCCGCTGGCCGCCGACCATCAACCCGTAGAGGTAGGGACGGCCGATCAGCACGGCTCGCGCCCCGAGCGCGACTGCGGCCAGCACGTCGCCGCCGCTGCGCACGCCGGAGTCGACGTAGACCTCCGCCCGGTCGCCCACGGCGCGGACGACGTCCGGCAGGAGCTCGAGCGGGACCGGTGCGCGGTCGAGCTGGCGGCCGCCGTGGTTGGACAGCACCACCGCGTCCGCGCCGGCGTCGACCGCGGCGACGGCGTCGGCCACGGAGAGCACGCCCTTGACCACCACCGGCCCCTGCCACTCCTCCTTGAGCCAGGCGATGTCCGCCGGTCGAAGTGACTGCTCCCGCACGGTGTTCGAGACGCCCCATCGACCGTACGGCGAACCCTCGGGGAAGGTCGCGAAGCGGAGCGGCTCGGTGGAGAGGATGTTCGCCAGCCAGCCGGGGTGGCGGGCCAGGCCGGCGAACGTGCGGGCGGTGAGCCGCGGCGGGATCGCGAACCCGTTGGCGACGTCCTTGCGCTTGAGTCCCGTCACGGTGGTGTCGATGGTGAGCATCGCGGTTTCGTACCCGCTTGCCCGGGCCTCGCGTAGGTGCTCCAGCGACACCGCACGGTCCTTCATCAAGTAGAGCTGGAACCAGTTGCGTCCGCCGGCCCCCGCCCGCGCGGTGTCGCCGATCGAGGTCGTCGCATAGGTCGAGAGGGTGTAGGGAAGTCCGGCGGCCGCGGCCGCCGCTGCGGCGGCCGCCTCGCCTGTGTGGTGGCTCAGCCGGGTGTAGCCGGTCGGCGCGAGCACGATCGGCGCCGCGGCCGGCCGGCCGAGGATGGTGGTCTCCGTCGAGGGGGCGGCGACCTGTCCGAAAGCGGTGGGACGGAGCTCGACCCCCTCGAACGCCTCGCGGTTGCGGTGCAGGGACAGCTCCGACTCCGACCCGCCGGCGACGTACTCCCACACCGCGGCCGGAACGCGCCGGCGGGCCGACCGCTCGAGGTCGTCGATGCTCAGGCAGCGGGCGAGGCGGCGGGCGGTGGGAGACGCCGGTATCTCCCGCGGGGAGAGGAACGGCGACACATCACGCCAGCGCGGCAGCCGGCGTCGGGGCCTTGGCGCTGGTGCCGACCAGCGTGGCCCCGGGGTCGACGCGGGCGCGGCGACCGCCGCGGTCGTGGCGGTCGCCACGGACCGTTCCGAGGGTGCAGTCCGGGACACGTCTGGCCTTTCCCTCGCTCATCCGATAAGTTCAGCACTCATCATACAAGTGCCTCGACCGATAAGGAACGCCCCATGGCCGCCGATGCGATCCGCACCCTCACGCTGTCCCACGTCGTCCTCCCCCTGGAGAACCCGGTCAGCGACGCGAAGGTCCTCACCGGCCGGCAGAAGCCGCTGACTGAGACCGTCCTGCTCTTCGTCGAGGTGGAGACCGAGCAGGGACACCGCGGCATGGGCTTCTCCTACTCCAAGCGCGCCGGAGGCAAGGCCCAGTACGCGCATCTGAAGGAGGTCGCCGAGGTCGCCCTCGGGCAGGACCCCGCCGACATCGACCGGATCTACCAGTCGCTGATGTGGGCCGGCGCCTCCGTGGGCCGCTCCGGGGTCGCCACCCAGGCGGTCGCCGCCCTCGACGTGGCCCTGTGGGACCTCAAGGCGCGGCGTGCTGGCCTGCCGCTGGCCAAGCTGCTGGGCGCCTACCGCGACTCCTGCCGGGTCTACAACACCTCCGGCGGTTTCCTCCAGGCCTCGGTCGCCGAGATCAAGGAGAAGGCCACCGCGTCGCTCGAGTCGGGCATCGGCGGGATCAAGATCAAGGTCGGGCAGCCCGACTGGCGCACCGACCTGGAGCGCGTGGCTGCCGTGCGCGAGCACCTGGGCGACAACCCGTTGATGGTCGACGCCAACCAGCAGTGGGACCGCGACCGGGCCCGCCGGATGTGCCGTGAGCTCGAGCAGTACGACCTGGTCTGGATCGAGGAGCCGCTCGACGCCTGGGACGCCGTCGGTCACGCCGACCTCTCCCGCACCTTCGACACCCCCATCGCCACCGGCGAGATGCTCACCTCGGTGCCCGAGCACATGGCGCTGGTCGACGCCGGCTACCGCGGCATCGTCCAGCCCGACGCTCCGCGGATCGGCGGCATCACGCCGTTCCTGCGGTTCGCCACCCTGGCCTCGCACGCCGGCCTCGCCCTGGCGCCGCACTATGCGATGGAGATCCACCTCCACCTCGCCGCGGCCTACCCGAGCGAGCCGTGGGTGGAGCACTTCGAGTGGCTCAACCCGCTGTTCGAGGAGCGCATCGACATCCACGACGGTCGGATGTGGGTGCCGGACCGCCCGGGCCTCGGGTTCACGCTCAGCGAGCGGATGCGGGCCCTCACCGTGGAGACCGCCACCTTCGGTCGGTCCTGATCCACCGGGCATGATGCGCCCATGACGACGACCCTGGCGCACCGCGTGGTGGCCGGCCTCAAGGACCGGATCCTCGCCGGCGAGCTGGCGCCCGGCACCCGCCTGCCCTCGGAGAACGAGCTGATCGAGGAGTACGGCGTCTCGCGCACCGTCGTGAGGGAGGCGGTCACCCGCCTGCGGGCGGAGGGCCTCGTGGAGACCTTCCAGGGCCGCGGCTCGTTCGTGCTGGCCGTGCCGGAGCCATCGTCGTTCAGGGTCGAGTCGTCGGCGATCCGCAGCCACCACGACGTCCTCGCGGTGGTCGACTTCCGGCTGGGTATCGAGTGCGAGTCCGCCGCGCTGGCGGCGCGGCACCGCACCGACGCCGACCAGACGGCGATCACCGCGGCGATGACGGCCTTCACCGACGCCGGCCGGGAAGGGGCGGTCGAAGCCGACTTCGCCTTCCACGTCGCGATCGCCCGCGCCACACACAACCGCTTCTACGTCGACCTGCTGGAGTCGCTCGGTCCGATGATGATCATGCTGCAGCGCACGCAGCTCGGCGCGGAGTTCTCGATGACCGACGCCGCGCATGTCGAGCGGGTGCAGCGCGAGCACGACAACGTCGCGGCCGCAGTCCTGGCGGGCGACTCCGACACCGCGCGCGCGGCGATGCGGGTGCACCTGGGCAACACCCGTCGGCGACTGGGCTGAACCGGTCGGACTACCAGCGGCCGGTGTTGGGCGTGAAGGACCGGTCGATCGACTGCATGTAGACGGTGTCCTCGCGACGTCGTACGCCGCAGGTCAGGTACTGCTCGTGCATCAGCGCGAGCGCGTCCCGGTCGAGCTCCACGCCCAGCCCGACTCCCGTCGGGACGGCGACCGAGCCGTCGACGAAGTCGAGCGAGCCTGGACGTACCAGGTCCTGCGTCTTCCACGGGTAGTGGGTGTCGCAGGCGTACGTCAGGTTGGGGGTCGCGGCGGCCAGGTGCACCATCGCGGCGAGCGAGACGCCGAGGTGGGAGTTGCTGTGCATCGACAGCCCCATGCCGAAGGTCTCCGTGATGCCGGCGAGCAGCGCGGTACGCCGCAGGCCGCCCCAGAGGTGGTGGTCGGAGAGCACCACCTGCACCGCGTTCGCGGCGACCGCCGGTGGCAGGTGCTCGAACGCGATGACGCACATGTTCGTCGCGAGCGTCAGTTCGGTGCCTGCCGAGACCCGTGCCATGCCCTCGATTCCGGGGGTCGGGTCCTCGAGGTACTCGACGACGCCGGCCAGTCGCTCGGCGACCTTCAGCGAGGTCTCCGGACTCCAGGCGCCGTTGGGATCGAGCCGCAGCGGCAGATCGGGGAACTCGGCGCGGAGCGCCTCGATCGCCGCACACTCGTCCTCCGGGGGCAGTACGCCGCCCTTGAGCTTGAGCGAGCCGAAGCCCCAGCCGTCGACCATCCGCCGGGCTTGGGCGACCACCTGGTCGGGCGTGAGCGCCTCGCCCCACTCGTCGAACTCCTCGCCGGGGTGACCGGCCCATTTGTAGAAGAGGTAGCCGCTGAACGGCACTCGGTCACGCACCATGCCGCCGAGCAGGTCGACCACAGGACGACCGCTCTCGCGCCCCTGCAGGTCCAGACAGGCCACCTCGAACGGGGAGAACACCGTGTCGACGGCGGAGGTGACGTCGAGCATCCCGCCGAAGCTCGCGCCGGCCCCTCCCGTCTCTCGCCCGAGCACGTCGGTGACGAGCCGGCGCAGACCGTGCAGGTCGTACGGGTCGTGGCCGCCCACGGCTGCCGCCACGGCTGCCAAGCGGGCGAGATGCGTCTCGTCGGCGTACGTCTCGGCGAGCCCGGTGAGGCCGGAGTCGGTGTGGATCTCGACGATCGCCCTCAACGCCCACGGCTGGTGGACGCCCACGACGTTGAGCAGCGGCGGGTCGCGAAAGGCCACGGGCGTGACCTCGACCCGCGAGATGCGGGAGCGGGTCACGGGCCGGGCTTGACGGCCAGGATCGGCACACTGAGCTCGAGCAGCAGCCGTTGGGCGTCGCTGCCCATGACGAGCTTGCCGACCGGCGAGCGCCGGCGCAGCCCGAGCACGACCAGTCGGGCGCCGCTGCGCTCGACCAGCGCCTCGAAGGTGTCGACGACGTCGGGGCCGTGGTCGGTCTGGTCGATCGTGGCGGCCACCCCCGCATCGCGGGCGCGGGCGAGCAGCGCGTCGGTGTCACCGACGAGGCTGGGGTCCACGGTGCTGCCGCGCCGCGGACTGTTGAGGATCACCACCTCGTCGCCGGACCGCCCGGCCTCGGCCAGACCGGCCGTGAGCGCGGCCTCGCCGGCGGGGGTGGGGACGTAGCCGATCAGGATGGTCATCGGGGTGCTCCTGTGCTCAGACGGTGGCGTCGGCGTCGTGGCGGTCGTGGGTGGGGGCGGAGCCGTGGGCAGGGCGCCGCAGCAGCTTCCTGGCCAGGGGCGTGAGGGCGACCAGAATGAAGAGGACCAGGATCGTGCCGGAGATCGGGCGGGTGAAGAACCCGGTCGGGTCGCCGTCGAAGATGATCAGCGACCGGCGCGTGCTCGCCTCGACGATCGACCCGAGGACGAAGGCGAGCACCAGCGGGCCGGGCTCGAAGCCTGTCTTCTTCATGAGGTACCCGATCACCCCGAACACGATCATCACGAAGATGTCGAACGTGGAGTTGTTGATCGTGTAGACGCCCAGGATCGTGATCAGCGCGGTGATCGGGGCCAGGATCGCCGGCCTCACCCGCAGGATCCGGACGAACAGCCCGACCAGGGGGATGCTCAGGATCAACAGGATCAGGTTGCCGATGTACATCGAGTTGATGACGCCCCAGAAGACGTCCGGGCGCTCCTCGACCAGCTGCGGCCCAGGGTTGATCCCGAGGATCAACAGGGCGCCGAAGAGCATCGCCATCGAGGCGTTGGCAGGGATGCCGATGGTCAGCAGTGGGATGAAGGAGGAGGTGGCGGCCGCGTTGTTGGCCGTCTCGGGCGCGGCCACGCCCTCGATCGCCCCACGGCCGAATCGTTCGGGATTCTTGGAGATCCGCTTCTCGGTGGCATACGCGGCGAGCGATGACATCACGGCGCCCCCGCCCGGAAGCACCCCGAGCACGAAGCCGATCACCGATCCTCGGCCGATCGCTCCGGAGGACTGCCTGATGTCGGCACGGGACGGCCACACGTTGCCGACCTCGGCGGGCACATGCGGCTTGCCGTGCCGCTGCTCGAGGTTGTAGAGGATCTCGCCGACGCCGAAGAGGCCCATCGCCACGACGACGAAGTCGATGCCGTCGGTGAGCTGCAGGTTGCCGAAGGTGAACCGCTCGGCGCCGGTGAAGCTGTCGCGGCCCACCGTGGCCAACAGCAGCCCGATGGCCGCGGCGACCAGCGCCTTGAGCATGTGGCCGCTGCCGATCGTCGCGACCAGGAGCACGCCGAGCAGCGCGAGGGCTGCGTACTCCGGCGGTCCGAAGTCCAGGGCGAAGCCGGCGACGACCGGGGCGAGCAGGGTGAGCCCGATGATCGAGACGGTGGCGCCGACGAACGAGCCGATCGCCGCGATGCCCAGCGCTGTGCCGGCCTTGCCCTGCTTGGCCAGGGCGAAGCCGTCGAAGACGGTGACCACCGAGGACGCCTCACCCGGGAGCCGCAGCAGCACCGAGGTGATCGTGCCGCCGTACTGGGCACCGTAGTAGATGCCGGCCAGCATGATGATGGCCGACACCGGGTCGATGGAGTACGTGATCGGCAGCAGGATCGCGATCGTGGCGGCCGGGCCGAGCCCGGGCAGGACCCCGATCAGCATCCCGACCAGGACACCGATCAGGCAGTAGAGAAGGTTCTGCGGCTGGGTGACGAGCGAGAAGCCGTCGAGGAAGGCGTTGACGTCCACGGTTGTCTACTCCCGATCAGAACAGGTGCGGCAGCGGAATGCGCAGGCCGTAGAGGAACAGGAAGTAGAACGCCGCGACGGTGGCGACCGACACCACCGCGGTGCTGCGCCAGGTCTCGCCGCCGAGGAAGCGCAGCCAGATGACGCATAGCAGCAGGGAGGGAATCTCGAAGCCGATGACCGGCATGAGGAGGCCGAGCACCACGAAGGTGAGGATCCCGACGACCGGCAGCACGCTGGCCCGGGTGAACGCCTCGGTGTCGTCAAGGTGCCTGCCTACGACGAGGGCCGCCAGCGCCATGCCGGTGATGACCACCGAGACGACGAAGGGCCACAGGCCCGGCCCCGGGCTGCGAAGCGAGCCCAGGCCGTATCCGAGCGAGAGCACCACGCCGCCGACGCCGACTGCGACGGCGACGAGCGCACCGACCACCTGGTAGGCCGGCCCGCCCGCAGGGGGACGCTCCTCGGCCAGGATCTCGGCCACCTCCGCCTCGAGCTCCTCGAGGATGTCGGTGCCCGGGGGCGGTGGGGTGCGCTCGTCGCTCATCGTCTGTCCTTCAGTGCAGGTGCAGTGGGTCAGCTGGCCGAGCCGAGCTCGATACCGTACTCCTCCACCAGGTCGGCGTAGCGCTGCTTGTCCTCTTCCAGCTGGGCCAGCATCTCGTCCCCGGAGAGCTCCATCGGAGTGAGGCTGTTCTGCGCGTTGAACTTCTGGTACTCCTCGGTCTCGAACGTCGCCTTCATCCCCTCGAGGATGGTCTCCTGCACGTCCTCCGGTGTGCCCTTCGGGACCGTCATGAAGCGGTACTGGTAGACCTCGACGTCGAGGCCCTGCTCCGCTGCGGTGGGCACCTCGGGAAGGTAGTCGATGCGCTCGGGGCTGAAGACCGACAGGGCCGTGAGCTTGCCGGACTCGATGTTCTCGATGGCCTCGCCGACCTGGAGGCAGGCGGTGTCGACCTGGTTGCCGAGCAGCGCCGTCAGCGCGGGGGCACCGCCGTCGAAGGGCACCGCCTCGGCGTCGATCTCACCGACCTCGTAGGTGAGCGCACACGAGAGCTGCGCGCCCGTGCCCACCCCGGTGGTGCCGTAGGTGATCTTCTTCCCGGCACCCTTCAGGTCGGCGATCGAGGACCAGTCGTTGTCGGAGTTCGTGACCAGGACGTAGTCGTCGCGGGAGACACCGCCGACGACGTCGAAGTCGTCGATGCTGGTGACCTGGTCCGCCGCCACCGCGAGCGGCGTGATGACGAAGAGGGAGGCGTTCTGGACCGAGATGACCGAGCCGTCGGCCTTCGCCGAGGCGACCTCTGCAGCGGCCAGCGCGCCGTTGGCGCCCTCGCGGTTGATCACCGGGAAGGAGGCGCCCAGGTCGTCGCTGAGACCCTTCGAGATCGCCCGGCTGATGAGATCACTGGAGCCGCCTGCCGAGGCACCGACGTACATCTCCACAGTGCCCGACGGGTACTCGCCTTGACCGTCCCCGGCGCCGGTGGAGGTCTCCACACCGCCGCAGGCGGTGAGGGCCAGCGCGCTGGCGACCGCCACTGCGCCAGTGCCGAGGTGCTTGCGCTTGGAAACTCGCATCGTCACTCCTTGTCGTCGCGCCGTCACGGGTCGGCGCTGTGTGACCACCGACACTAGGGAGGCCGACGATGCACGTCCAAGCCCATCTGAGCATTGAGTGATATACGGTCGGTATCGTGATCACTCTCGACCAAGTGCGGTCCTTCGTGGCCGTGGCGGAGGAACTGCACTTCGGCCGCGCCGCGGAGCGGCTGCAGATGACCCAGCCCCCGCTGTCGCGGCAGATCCAGAAGCTCGAGAAGGCGATCGGAGCCCAGCTCCTCGAGCGGGACAACCGGCGGGTCGCACTCACCGGTGCGGGCGCAGCCTTCCTCGGCGAGGCCTACCGACTGCTCAACCTCGTGGAGGGCGCCGGCGACCTCGCCCGCCGCGTCGACGCCGGCTCCGCGGGAGTGGTCCGACTGGGCTTCACCGCCGTCTCCGCGATCTCGATCCTCGGGCCGCTGCTGCGGCGCCTCACCGCGGCGCTCCCCGACGTGGAGGTGCTGCTCTCGGAGCGCGTCACCCTCGCTCAGGTCGACGGCATCCGGCGCGGTGAGCTCGACGTGGGCCTGGCCCGACCACCGTTCGACACTTCGCTGCTCGCATCGACGGTGATCCTCAGGGAGCCGCTGATGGCGGTCGTGCCCGCGAGCCATCCGCTGGCGTCGGCGGACGCCCCGCTCACTCCGGCCGACTTCGCCGGGCAGGCGGTGATCGGGTACCACCCGCAGCAGTCACGCTACTTCCACGAGCTGACTGTGCGCTTCCTCGCCAACGCCCATCCGCGCGTCGAGCAGAGGGTGCACCAGGTCCTGACAGCGATGCTGCTCGTGGCTGCCGAGCGGGGTCTCGCGCTGGCACCGGCCTCGGCCGCGTCGCTCGGCGTCGAGGGCGTCGTCTTCAAGCGGCTCGACCACGCCGGCGGGGACAGCCGCTTCGACGTCGACCCGGAACGCCCGGTCGAGCTGCACGCCATCTGGTCGCGCGAGGCAGTCAGTCCGGTCGTGCGCCGGGTGCTGGACATCGTCACACAGGTGGCGGAGTAGACACATCGCGGGCGCCTCGATGCAGTCGCGGCATCACCGGATACAAAAACGGGCTTGGACAAGCATCAGGCCCGCTCCTAGCGTGACGGGCACCGGAGACCCCGGAGCCCCACGAACGAAGGACGCAGCGTGACCGACTACACCCCCACCGACCTTGCCGCGCAGCTCAAGAGCGGCCTGCTGTCCTTCCCGGTCACGCACTTCACCGCCGACCTCCGCATCGACGAGGCGGGATATCGCAAGCATCTCGCGTGGCTGTCGGAGTACCCCGTCGCCGGACTGTTCGCCGCGGGCGGCACCGGCGAAGGGTTCAGCCTCACCTCCGAGGAGACCGACCAGGTCGTGCGCGCGGCGGTCGACGAGGTCGCCGGGGCGGTGCCGGTCCTCGCACCAGCCACCGGAAGCACGGCGAACGCGATCGCCCAGGCCAGGGCGGCCGAGGCCGCCGGCGCGGATGGCCTGCTGCTCATGCCCCCCTACCTCACCGAGGCCAGCCAGCGGGGGCTCATCGAGCACGTCAGCCAGGTCTGCCGGGCCACCGGGCTGGGCGTCGTGGTCTACAGCCGGGCCAACGCGATCCTCAGGGACGAGGCCGTCGCCATCCTCGCCGACCGGAACCGCACCTTCGTCGGCTTCAAGGACGGGGTCGGCAACATCGAGCAGATGACGCGCACCTACGCCCGGGTCGGTGACCGGCTCACCTACATCGGCGGCCTCCCCACCGCAGAGACCTTCGCGCTGCCTCTCCTGCAGCTCGGTGTCAGCACTTACTCCTCGGCGCTCTTCAACTTCCTGCCGCAGTGGGCGACGGAGTTCTACGACGCCGTCCGCGCCAAGGACACCGTCGAGGTCTACCGTCGACTGGACGAGTTCGTGATCCCCTACCTCGACATCCGCGACCGGACCCAGGGTTACGCAGTGTCGATCGTCAAAGCCGGGCTCACGGCTGTGGGCCGGCCCGCCGGTCCGGTCCGTCCGCCGCTCACCGACCTGGCAGACCCTGAGGTCGCCGAGCTGCGCGACCTCATCGACCGCATCTCCTGAGAGGACCTCCATGACTGACAGGCTCGTCACCACAAGGGCCCACTCGACCATCGCCGGCGTCGCTGTCGACGCTCCCGACGTCGAGGCTGCGACCACGGCAGCAGCCGCGGCGTTCCCGATCTACCGTGCCACCACGCCCCGGCAGCGCGGGGACTTCCTCGAGGCGGTCGCGGCTGAGATCGAGTCCGACGAGGACGCGATCATCGCGGCGGCCGTGGCCGAGAGCGGTCTGCCCCAGGGCCGGATCACCGGCGAGCTCGCGCGGACCACCGGCCAGCTGCGACTCTTCGCCGGCGTAGCGCGCCAAGGGGATCACCTCGGTGTCCGGCTCGACCCGCCGCTCCCGGACCGCACCCCGCTCCCCCGCCCCGACCTCAGGCAGCGGATGGTCCCGCTCGGCCCGGTCGCCGTCTTCGGTGCCAGCAACTTCCCGCTCGCGTTCTCCACGGCGGGCGGCGACACCGCCTCGGCGCTCGCTGCCGGCTGTCCGGTCGTCGTCAAGGGCCACCCCGCCCACCCGGTCACCGGCACTCTGGTCGCCACCGCCGTCAACCGCGCCGTCGAGAAGGCCGACCTGCCCGCCGGCGTGTTCTCCCACCTGCTGGCCGAGGGCTTCGAGCTGGGCCAGGCACTCGTCCGAGACCCGCGCATCGCCGCCGTCGGGTTCACCGGCTCCCGCGGCGGCGGGCTCGCGCTGGTGCGAGCCGCTGCCGAGCGGCCCGTGCCGATCCCCGTGTACGCCGAGATGTCGTCGATCAACCCCGTCGTCGTGCTGCCGGGCGCACTGGACCGAGCAGCGGGCGCCGACGTGGAGTCCCTCGCCACGGCATACGTCGGGTCCCTCACCCTCGGCGCCGGCCAGTTCTGCACCAACCCAGGCCTGATCTTCCTCCCGGCGGGCGAGGACGGAGACGCCTTCCTTCGCGCTGCGGGCCGGGCGGTGGCCGAGGCCACGGGCGGTCGAATGCTCACCGCCGGCATCGCCTCGGCCTACGCCGACGGCACCGCTCGCCTCCGCGGGACCGACGGCGTGCGCGTCGTCGCCTCCGGGCGGCCGGGTGAGGGCGAGCACGCGCCGGCCGCGATGCTGCTCGAGGCCCCAGCCGATCTTCTCGAGGACGTCTCCGACGAGGTGTTCGGTGCCTCCGGTGTGGCGATCCGGTTCGAGGATGTGGACGCCCTGATCAGCACTCTCGAACGTCTTGAGGGTCAGCTGACCGCTACGGTCCATGCGACCGAGGCGGATTGCGAGGCCGCCGCTCAGTTGCTGCCGGCTCTCGAGCTCCTGGCCGGCCGGATCCTGTTCAACGGCTGGCCCACCGGTGTCGAGGTCTGCCATGCGATGGTGCACGGCGGCCCGTTCCCGGCCACGTCCGACGGTCGGAGCACATCGGTGGGCTCCCTGGCGATCGAGCGCTTCCAGCGTCCCGTGTGCTACCAGGACGTACCTGCTGCTCTGCTGCCGGCAGCCGTCCGCGACGACAACCCGTGGGGGCTCGTCCGCCGCGTCGACGGTGAGCTCGAGAAGTGACGGCGACCATCGCGCGGATCGAGGTCGTCCCGGTCGCCGGTCACGACTCGATGCTGCTCAACCTCAGCGGCGCGCACGGACCGTTCTTCACACGCAACATCGCGATCGTGACCGACTCCGAGGGTCGGGAAGGGCTTGGCGAGGTACCCGGCGGTGAGGCCATCCGCGCGACCATCGAAGACGCCACCGAACTGCTCCTGGACCAGCCGGTCCTGCGCTACCGCTCGCTGCTGCGCGAGGTGGCCTCCCGGTTCGCCGGACGCGACGCCGGCGGTCGCGGGGTGCAGACCTTCGACCTGCGCACCACGGTCCACGCTGTGACCGCGCTCGAGTCGGCGCTCCTCGACCTGGCCGGCCAGGCACAGGGGGTGCCGGTCGCCGAGCTGCTCGGCGACGGACAGCAGCGTGCGCAGGTGCCGATGCTCGGCTACCTCTTCTATGTCGGCGAGGTCGACCGCACCGACCTGCCCTACCTCCGCGAGCCCCAGGGAGCGGACAGCTGGGAGCGGATGCGGCGCGAGGCCGCCCTGTCCCCCGAGGCGATCGTCGGTCTCGCCGAGGCGGCTCACCGCCGCTACGGGTTCAACGACTTCAAGCTCAAGGGTGGGGTGCTCGCCGGCGCCGAGGAGGTCAAGGCGGTCACCGCACTGCATGAGCGTTTCCCGGACGCGCGGATCACCCTCGATCCCAACGGCGCCTGGACCCTGGCCGACGCGATCGAGCTGTGCCGCGAGCTCGGCGACGTGCTCGCCTATGCCGAGGACCCGTGCGGCGCGGAAGGCGGCTACTCCGGCCGGGAGGTGATGGCTGAGTTCAAACGCGCCACCGGGCTGCGGACCGCCACCAACATGATCGCCACCGACTGGCGGCAGATGGCCCACGCCGTGCGCACGAACGCCGTCGACATCCCGCTCGCCGACCCGCACTTCTGGACCATGGCCGGATCCGTGCGAGTGGCACAGCTGTGCCACGAGTTCGGGCTGACCTGGGGCTCCCACTCGAACAACCACTTCGACGTCTCGCTCGCGATGTTCACCCACGTCGGCGCTGCCGCGCCCGGCGAGATCACCGCACTCGACACCCACTGGATCTGGCAGGACGGCCAGGGCCTGACGACTGCGCCGCTCGAGATCCGCGACGGTGCGATCGAGGTCCCCACGACGCCCGGCCTCGGAGTCACCCTCGACCGCGACCGCCTCGCCGAGGCCCACGATCTCTACCGCGAGCAGAGCCTGGGCGCGCGGGACGACTCGGTCGCGATGCAGTACCTGGTCCAGGACTGGACCTTCGACCCCAAGCGTCCGTGCCTCGTGCGCTAGGGCGGCGTCCGGCGTCCGGCGCGGCGATGACAGCATCGACGCGGTGAGTGCCGAGATCGTCTGGCTGCTGCTCGCGGGGGTCGGGGCCGGTCTGACCGGCTCGGTGGCCGGCCTCGCCTCTCTCGTCAGCTTCCCGGCACTCCTGGCCGCAGGACTGCCCCCGGTCGCGGCCAACGTCACCAACACGGTGGCGCTCTTCGGCGTCACCGGCGGCACCGTCGCGGGCTCCCAGCGCGAGCTGCGCGGTCAGGGCGACCGCATCCGCGTGCTGGTGTTGGTCTCCGCCGCCGGTGGAGCGGCCGGCGCCGCGTTGCTGCTGGCGACTCCTCACGAGGTCTTCGCGGCGGTCGTGCCCTGGCTGATCGGTGCCGGTTCGGTCCTGCTCATCATGCGCGACCGGCTGCGGACGTGGGCGGCCACTCGCAGTAGAGAGGTCCAGCGTGCGCCGCGCCCGGTCGGCCGAGCGCTCGGGTGGGGTGCGGCGGTCCTCGTGCTGGGCGTCTACGGCGGCTATTTCGGCGCCGGCGTCGGAATCATCGCGCTGGCCGCGCTCGCACTCGAGCGGGTGGAGCCGCTGGCGGTGACGAACGCCGTGAAGAACGTCGCCACCGGCAGTGCCAATGCCGCGGCCGCGATCGCCTACATCGTCTTCGCACCGGTCGACTGGAGCGCCGCGGTCGCCGTCGGCCTCGGCGCGCTGGTGGGCGGCTACCTGGGCCCGGCGATCGTCCGGGTGGCGCCGGAGAGGCCGCTGCGGTGGCTGGTCGCTACCGCGGGTCTCGTCCTCGCGGTACACCTGGCGATGAGCTAGCCGCAGCCATCGGAGGGGCCTCCGGTGTGAAGCGGCTCGAGGGCGGCGGGGTCCGTCAGCCGTGGGTCCGCGCGAGGCGGCGTCCGACCGCGACCACCTCGTCCTCCTGCACCAGCACCGCAGCCGCGGCGGGACCGAGCGGGACGAAGCTGTCGGCGCTCGCGACACGGGCCATCGGCACCCGGATGCCTGCCTCGACGAGGGCGGTGATGACGGCCTCGGCGACGCCACCTGCCGCGCGGGTCTCGTCGACGATGAGGACCGCGGCCGCGGCATGGGCGGCCTCGACCAGGGCTGCGGTGGGAAGCGGAGTCAGCCAGGTGAGGTCGAGGACGGTGCAGTCGATGCCCTCGCGGGTCAGCGTGAGCGCCGCCCGCCGACTCATGAAGACACCGTTCCCGAACGTCACCAGGAGGAGGTCCGCGCCGCTGCCGTACGTTGTGAGGTCGCCGAGCCTGCGGGAGGTCGACTCGTCGAACTCCGCCAGCCAGGCCCGGTCCTCGCCGATCAGGTCCTTGGTGTGATATCTGGCGATGGGCTCGAGGTAGACGCACACCCGACCGTCGTCGCGCGCGAGGTCGAGACAGCCGCGCAACAGCCCGGGGGCGACGGCGGGGTGGCTCGGAACCGCGAGCACCAGGCCGGGTATGTCGCGGAGGACCGCCACGGAGTTGTCGTTGTGGAAGTGCCCGCCGAAGCCCTTCTGGTAGGCCAGGCCGGGGATCCTGACGACCATTCCGTTGCGGTACTGCCCGTTGGAGAAGAACCGCAGCGAAGCGGCCTCGCCGCGCAGCTGGTCCTCGGCGTTGTGCAGGTAGGCGAGGTACTGGATCTCGGGAATGGGGAGGAACCCTGCGAGACCGGCGCCGAGCGCCGTACCGAGGATCGTCTGCTCGTCCAACAGGGTGTCGAACACCCGGACCGAGCCGAAGCGACGGTGCAGCCCCCGGGTCACGCCGTACACGCCGCCTTTGACGGCGACGTCCTCGCCGAAGACCAGGACACCCGGGTCGGCCTCCAGCTCCTGGGCCAGGGTGGCGTTGATCGCCTGGGCGAGCGTGACGAGCTTCCCCGTCGGGGCCTCGGACCGCCTCGGCGTCCGGCTCGGCGTCCGGCTCGGGTGCGCGGCGCGCCTCGCGGCGCCGTAGGTCAGCGGAGCGACGACCTCGTCGCGACGGGAGAGTCGCGGTTCGGCACACACGCTGCGCGCGACCTCGCCGACGTGCTGGCGGATCTCCTCGTAGCGCGCCAGGACGTGGTCCCCGGTCCACGCCCCGTTCTCGACCAGCGCCCGCGCGGTGGCGAGCAGCGGGTCGTCGTCGTAGTCCGCCTCGATGGCACGCGGGGAGCGATAGGCACTCTCCACGTCGGATCCGGCGTGTGCCATGAAGCGGACCATGTCCAGGTGCAGGATCGCCGGGCTCCGGCGTCCACGCACGGTCGCGAGCGCTTCCTCCGTCGCGGTGAGCAGAGCGACCGGGTCATGGCCTGCGGCGGAGAAGTACGGAACGCCCGGCTGGTGACGCAGCGTGGAGGCGACCCAGCCACGGGGAGAGCGGGTGCTGATCCCGATCCCGTTGTCCTCGCAGACGAGCAGGATCGGACAGGCCTTGTGTCGATGCGTCAGGTACGCGGCGGCGTTGAGTGCCCCGGTCGCGGTCGAGTGGTTCACCGAGGCGTCGCCGAAGCTGCAGATCACGACCGCGTCGTGCGGCCAGGGGGTGGAACGCTCCAGCAACGACGCCTTGCCGAGCGCGTACGCCAGGCCCACGGCTCGTGGCAGATGCGAGGCGATCGTCGAGGTCTGCGGAATGATGCTCAGCTCCCGGTGACCGATGACCTTGTGCCGGCCACCGGAGATCGGGTCCTGCGACGAGCTGGTCAGGCTGCGCAGCGTCTCCCGCACCGGGTCCACCGCTCCTGACAGGGCAGCCCGCGCGGCGTAGAACCCGCCCGATCTGTAGTGCAGGAGCGCCGGATCGGAGACTCGGGAGAGCAGGCCCAGCGCAGCGTTGGACTCATGTCCCGCCGATCCGATGGTGTAGAAGCACTCCCCCGACCTCTGGAGAGTACGAGCGGCGAAGTCGAGATGCCGGCTCGTCGCCTGCGCGTCGAACATTGCCGTCAGGCGAGGAACCGTCCCCTCGTCAGCGGCCGAGGACGTGGGTGATCCGGATGCGCGCAGGACCTCGACAGCACTGACGAAGTGCTGGTCGACAGGTTCCATGTCGGCACACTAGTAGCGCCTGCCCGCCGAGCCGTGACGTTCTCCGCGAGGCGATGGCCCGGTGCTGTCGACCCGGTGCTGACGACCCGGTGTACCGGCGGCCCGGCACACTTGCGGAGTGCTCCACCGTCACCCCCTCCTCAGCCTGGCCTCCGGCGCCTACCTTCTGTTCGTCGGCTGGCTGACCCTGACGCCGCAACCGATCGACGCGGACCACCAGGACCTCATCCTTCGCGCGCTCGACGCGCTGCACCGGCGCGGATACGCCGAGTCGATCGACTACACGCGACTGGAGTTCCTCGCCAACATCGCCCTGTTCGTGCCGATCGGGGTGTTCCTGCTGCTCCTGTTCGGCGCGGGCGGGTGGTGGGTGGCTGCGATCGGCTCCTTCGCAATGACGGCGATCATCGAGACGATGCAGCGGCAGATCCCCGGCCGGGTGCCGGACGACCGCGACCTGGTCGCCAACTCGGTCGGCGCGCTGATCGGGATCGCGATCGCCCTGGTGCTGACGCTGCCGGCGACCCTGAGACGGCGACGCCGGCGGCAGCACGCCCGGGCGCAAGCGGTGCGCCGCCCGATCCAGCACCAGCCCTGACCGGTGCGGCAGCACGCCCGCGTCAGCCCTTGCGCTTGCGCAGCTCCTCGTTGATCGCGGGCACGATCTCGTGCAGGTCGCCGATCACGGCGTAGTGCGCCTTGGCCACCATCGGCGCCTCCGCGTCGGTGTTGATCGCCAGGATCGTCTTGGCGCTCGAGCAACCGGCCCAGTGCTGGATCGCGCCGGAGATGCCGCAGGCGACGTAGAGGTCGGGCGAGATCCGGCTGCCCGTCTGACCGACCTGCTCGTGGTGCGGTCGCCAGCCGAGGCTGGTCACCACCCGGGAGACTCCGAGCGAGGCGTCCAGCAGGTCCCTGAGCTCGAGCAGGTCGCCGAACCCCTCGGCGCTGCCCGCGCCCCGACCGGCACCCACCACCACGCGGGCGGTCTTGAGCCCGCCGGACAGGTCGGCCTGCGGCGGCTCGGACGAGACCACCCTCGCGATCAGGTCCGCCTCCGCCACCTCCGGGCTGGACGGGACGAGCCGCCCGGCGCCCGGCGTCTGCGCCGGCACAGCCTCGACGGCGTGTCCGGCGACGGTGAAGACGGCCGGCCGCTCGTCGAGCACCATCTCCTCGAGCACCGAGCCGCTCACGACCTGCCGAGTCACCGTGAACGGGGCGAGTCCCTCGAAGGAGACGACGTTGGCCGCCATCGCGACGCCGATGCGCGCCGTGAGGTGGGCGAGCACCTCCATGCCTCGCGGGGTGCCGGCCGCCGTCACCACGACCGCACCGGTCGAGTCGCGCACCGCCTGCACCGCGCTCGCCCAGGACGCGCCGCCGTAGGCGCTGAACGCCTCCCCCGTGGCGTGGTGCACGTCGCGCACGCCGTACGACGCCAGCTGCTGCGCGAGCTCCTCGGCCGTACCCGGGAGCTCGCCGACGACCACCGCGTCGACAGGTACCCCGCCGCCCGCAGCCGAGAGGTCGCGAGCGAACGTGATCGTCTCCCGCGAGACCTCGATCGCGCCCGTGGCGTCGGTCTCCACCAGTACCAGGATCATCGCGACACCACTCCCAGTCGCTCGAAGAGGTCGACCACGGCCGGCGCGGCCTCGGGGCCCTCGCCGAGGATCTGGACCTCGCTGGGCTGCGGAGGCGGCAGCTTCAGCCGGCGCCGCTTCGGACCGCTCGGCTCGCTCACCGGCGTCCGGCGTTCGATCTCCACCTTCTTGGCCTTCATCCGGCCCGGCACTGTCGGATACCGCGGCTCGACGCCGCCCTCCAGCACGGTCACCACGGCCGGCAGCGGGACGCGGTACGTCTCGTGCCCGTCGGGCCCGCTGACCCCCGCCACCACGGCGCCGTCCTCGACGGCGATCGTGGCGGCACCGTTGATCACCGGCCGGCCGAGCTCGTAGGCCAGCCGGATGCCGACCTGGAAGTCGCCGCTGTCGGCCGCGTCGTTGCCGAGGAGCACCAGATCGTGCGGTCGGCCCGCCGCCTCGTGGTCACGGACGACGGCGGCGATCTCGCGCGCCACGTCGGCCGGACCGAAGACCGTGGGATCGGCCTCGACGTGGGTCGCGGCCGTGCAGCCCACCGCGAGCGCCGAACGGAGCTGCTCCACGGCCGCGGGGTCGCCGAGGGTGACCACCGAGGCCGCGCCGCCCACGGCCGCGGCGGTCTGCACCGCCAGCTCGATCGCGCACTCCTCGTGGTTGCTGACCGTGAAGCCGGCGTACCGCCCGTCGACGGCCTGCTCGTCGTCGGAGAGCACGACCTCGCCGGAGGAGTCGACCACCCGCTTCACGCAGACGAGGACGTCGAGGCTCATCGGATGCGCTCGTTCTGCGGGTCGAGCAGGGGTGTGGCGTCCACCGAGGCGACGGTCACCGGATAGAGCTCCTCCATGTACGACACGGCCAGCTCGTTGCCGAGCACCGCCTGCTCAGGCGGCAGGTAGGCCATCAGCAGGTGCTTGCCGAGCGACGGCGCAGAGCCGGCGGTCGTGACGTACGGGTGCCGGCCGTGTCCGTCCGTCAGCGTGCCGCCGTCCCGGGTCAGGATCGGCTCCCCGCCGAGCATGTACCGCTTCCTGCCCGACGCCGACGTGTGGTCGTCGACCGTCATCGTGCACAGCACGGTGGCCGGTGCCTGCTCGCGCTGGGCCAGGTACGCCTCCTTGCCGACGAAGTCGGCGGCCTTCACCTTCGGTCGCTGCATCCCGGCCTCGACGATGGTCCGCTCGGCGTCGAGCTCGAACCCGAAGGCGCGGTAGCCCTTCTCGACGCGACCCGTCGTGCCGTAGACGCCGATGCCCACCGGAACCGCGCCATGCCGCTCACCGGCCTCGAGCAGGGCGTCCCAGACCTTGGCCGCGTCGCGCATCGGCACGTAGAGCTCCCAGCCCAGCTCGCCGACGTAGGAGATCCGGGAGGCCAGCACGGTCACGTCGCCCAGAGGGATCTCACGGCAGCTGAGGAACCCGAACCCCTCGTCCGAGACGTCGTCGGACGTGAGCGAGGAGAGGATGTCGCGGGCCCGTGGTCCCCAGAGGCCGATCGTCGACACCTCGTCGGTGACGTCGGTCAGCGTCGTCCCGTCGCCGGGAAGCTGGTCGCTGAACGTCTTCCGGTCGGCCATGCCGTGCGCGGCCCCGGTGACCACCCGGAAGTGGTCCTCACCCAGGCGCATCACGGTCAGGTCGGAGACGAAGCCGCCCGCGGCGTTGAGCACCGGGGTGTAGATGACCTTGCCGACCTTCACGTCGCACTGCGCGACACAGGTCCGCTGCACCGTGTCCAGGGCGCCGGGTCCCTCGATGTCGAAGACCGCGAAGGCCGTCAGGTCCACCACGCCGGCCGCCTCGCGCATCCGCAGGTGCTCGGCGTTGATGATCGGGCTCCACCAGCGCGCGTCCCACTCGTGCTCACGCGGCATCACCCGGTCGCCGTACTCCTCGAGGAGGCTGGCGTTCGACTCGTACCAGTGGGGACGCTCCCAGCCGCCGGTCTCGAAGAAGAACGCACCGAGCTTCTTCTGCGACTCGTGCATGGGCGCCAGCCGCTGGTTCCGGTCGGACTCGTACTGCTCGGCGGGGTGGATGATCCCGTAGGTCTTGATGAACGACTCGGTGGTGCGCAGCCGGGTGTGCTCGCGGCGCATCTGGTGGGGGTGGAAGCGGGCGATGTCGCTGTGCTGGATGTCGATCTCGGAGTAGCCGTGGGTCATCCACTCCGCGACCGCCCGACCGACGCCGGGGCCCTCCTTGATCCACACCGCCGAGGCGGTCCAGAGGCCCTTGACGTGGCTCTCCCCCAGGATCGGCGCCCCGTCACAGGTCAGGGACAGCAGGCCGTTGATCGCGTAGCGCATCTCGGCGCCCTCGGCGCCGAGCAGCTCGGGCATCAGCTCGTAGGCCTGCTCGAGCTGCGGGTCGAAGTCGTCGGAGGTGAACGGGAGCTCGGTCGGCGACAGCTTGGCCTGCTCGATCGAGGGGATGTCCTCGGGCTCGTGCAGGATCGCGCGGTGGGCGTAGGAGCCGACCTCCATGTCGGCGCCGTGCTGGCGCTCGTAGCAGAACGTGTCCATGTCGCGCACGATCGGGAACGAGATCTCGCCCTCCTGCTCGGCGAGCTGGGGGCAGGGGCCGACGCTGATCATCTGGTGCACCGCGGGCGTCAGCGGGATGCTGACGCCGGCCATGTCGCCGAGCTTGGGGCTCCACACGCCGGCGGCGATCACCACGACCTCGGCCTCGATGTCGCCGCCATCGGTCCGAACCCGGCGGATCCGACCTCCCTCAACGTCCATCCCCACGACCTCGACGTTGGGTACGACCGTCAGCTGGCCCGTCGCCAGTGCGCTCTCGCGCATGATGGTGCCGGCCCGCAGCGAGTCGACGACGCCGACGCTGGGGGTCCAGAACGCGCCGATGAACTGGTCGGTCTCGATGAAGGGCACCTTCTCCTTCACGAACTCCGGGGAGACGAGCTCGGCCTCGATCCCCCACGCCTTGGCGCTGGACATCCGCCGGCGGAGCTCCTCCATCCGCTCCTCGGTGCGGGCGAGCTCGAAGCCGCCGGACTGGGTGAAGACGTCCATCTCCTGGTACTGCCGGACCGAGTCGAGGGTCAGGTCCGTGATCTCGCGGGAGTGGTCGACGGGGAAGATGAAGTTCGACGCGTGGCCGGTCGAGCCGCCCGGGTTGGGCAGCGCCCCCTTGTCGATCTGCACGATGTCGCGCCAGCCCAGGCGCGCCAGGTGGTGCACCAGGCTGTTGCCGACGATGCCGGCGCCGATGACGACGACGCCTGCGGAGGTGGGGACGGTGGCCACGGGCACTCCCAGTTGATCGGTTGCGTGATGTGCAGTTCGTGCTGTGCGAGACGAAGAAGGACGGTCCGGGCCCGGCCGGGTGTCGATGCCCGGCCGGGCGCGGTGAGGCCTCAGGTCACTGAGGCAGCCAGGCGTCCACCTTGTCCTGGTTGTCCTCGACCCACTTGGCGGCGGCGTCCTCCGGGGACATGCCGTCCTGGGAGATGTACTTGGCGACCGTGTTCTGGTCGTCGTTGGTCCACTCGAAGTTCTGGACCAGCTCCACACCGGGGCCGCCCTCGTCCACCCACGAGGTCGAGAGGATCTTCTTCAGCACGGTCTCGGGGTAGTCGCAGTCGACCTTGGCGGGGTCGGCCTGGCAGCCCTCCTCGTAGGGCGGCAGCGCCACCTTCTCCAAGGGCAGCTCGGCGAAGAGCCACTGCGGCTCGTAGAAGTAGCCGATCAGGAACTCCTTGTTCTCCTCGGCCCGCTGGAAGGCGGTGATGCTCGCCGCCTCGCTGCCGGAGAAGACCACCTCGAAGTCGAGACCGAGGTTGCTGATGATCGCCTCGTCGAACTGAACGTAGGACGGGTCAGCGCCGAGGAACTGGCCCTTGTCCCCGGTCTCGGAGGTGGCGAACTCCTCCGCGTACTTGTTGAGGTTCTCGGCCTGCAGGATGTCGGGGTGCTCCTCGGCGAGCCACGGCGGGACGTACCAGCCGATGATGCCGACGTTCCCGTTCGGGCCGCCGTCCATCGCGCTGCCGTCGCCCTGGTCGGCGAAGAACTTCTTCTCGAGGTCCGGGTGGCCCCAGTCCTCGATGACGACGTCGACCTCACCGGTGCCGAAGCCCTGCCAGGAGACGTCCTCCTTCAGGTCCTTGTAGTTGACGGTGCAGCCGAGCGTCTCCTGTGCGACGTGGCCGACGACATAGGCGCTCGCCTCGTAGCCGACCCACGGGTTGACGGCCATGTTGATCTCGCCGCAGTCCCCCAGCTCGGCAGCACGCTTCTCGTTCTCGCTCTGCTCCGCCTCGATCGAGCTCTCCCCACATGCGCTGAGGATGAGCGCCGCGCACGCCGCGACCGAGACCAGGCCCGCCGCCCTCTTTCTGGTGTGTTGCACTGTGTTCTCCTTGGTTGTTGTGTCGCGAGTGCGTACTACGAGTGCGTACTACCGAGATCCTGTCGGCTTCAGGTCACGCCGTCGCGCTTTTACGCCGATGTCTGTAGCGCGGTCGGTGCTGGCGGCCGCCCGGGTGATCCGGTCGACCATGATCCCGAGCAGCACGATGCTGAGTCCGGCCAGCGCGCTCCTGCCCCACTCCTCCGAGCGGGAGATCCCGAGCACGACGTCGTAGCCCAGCGCTCCGCCGCCGACCAGGCCGCCGATGACCACCATCGCGAGCACGTAGAGCAACCCCTGGTTGGTGGCGAGAACCAGGGAGCTGCGGGCCATCGGGAGCTGGACCTTGGTGATCTCCTGCCAGGTGGTGCACCCGGTCGAGCGGGAGGCCTCCACGGTCTGCTCCGGGACGCTCTTGACCCCGTCGGCGACCAGCTTGATGGCGGCGGGCGCGGCATAGATGATGGCGGCCACGATCGCGGTGAACTTCCCGTTCCCGAAGAGCGCGAGAACGGGGAGCAGATAGACGAACGGCGGGATGGTCTGGCCGGCATCGAGCAACGGCCGCAGCACCACGTCGACCCGACGGCTGCGGGCCATCCAGACCCCGAGGACCACGGCCAGGGCCATGACCATCAGGGTGGCGACCAGCGTCATGCTCAGGGTGACCATCGAGTTGTTCCAGTAGTCGAGAAGGCGCAGCCCGGCAAGGCACACCACCGTCGGAACCAGCGCCCTGACGCCCCCGATGACGAACGCCAGGAGGACGATGGCCAGCGCCGCGACGTACCACGGCGACTCTGACAGCAGGGACTCCAGGGGATTGAGCAGGCCGATGGTGATGCCGTCCTTGACGGCCCCCGTGATGCCGCCGAACGTGTCGACCATCCAGCCGGTGAAGGAGTTCACCTGGTCCGCGACGCGGCGGCCCGACTCGTTCTCCGGGAAGTCCGCCGCCCATGCGTAGTAGCGCGACAGGTAGATGGCCACGGCCGTCGCCAACGTCGCGACTCCGATGACTGCGAGTCGCTGTCGACGGCTCTCGCCGTGGCCCCTGGCCACCCGGTCGCTGCGCAGGCTCGCCGCCGTAGCGGCGCGGTCGAGCATGATCGCCATCACCACGATCAGCGCTCCGGGCACGAAGCCGGCACCGATGTTGAGCGTGCGCAGCGCCTGCAGTACGTCCTTGCCGAGACCCGGGCCGTTCACGTAGGCAGCGATCGTCGCCATCGCCAGCGCGGCCATGATGGTCTGGCTGAGACCCACGACGATGGTTGCCCGGGCCATCGGCAGCTGAACCTTGACCAGGCGCTGCCAGAACGTCTGACCTGCCGAGTTCGTCGCCTCGATCGTGGTGGGCGAGACGTGGCGAATGCCGTGCCCAGCGATCCGGATGATCGGCGGTAGCGCGTAGATCAGCGTGCAGACCACGGCCGCCGAGGCGCCGATGCCGAAGAACAGCACCACCGGCACCAGGTAGACGAAGGTCGGCATGGTCTGCATCAGGTCCAGGAGAACCGTCACCGCGCGGTCGGCCCTCTTGCTGCTAGCGATCCAGATGGCCACCGGCATCCCGACCAGCACGGCGACCGCTACCGCGACGAACGTGACGATCAGCAGGTCCATGGCGCTCGACCAGTAGCCGAACAACCCGAACGAGACGAACGACGCTCCGACAAGAACGGCGATCCGCCAGTTGGCAATGACCAGTGCGATGCCGACCGCGGCGACCGTGACGCCCAGCCATCCGATCTCGGGCACCGGACGAGGAAGGTTCGCGATCGAAATCAACCGCTGCAGCCAGTCGACCGCGTCCACGAAGGTGCTGCCGACCCCGTAGGTGAACTGGATGATCGGGTTCGTGTCGCGGCTGGCGAGCACATCGTTGTTGAAGCCGGTCAGCCGGTCTGTCAGGCCCGTGCGCACCCGCACCGGGCGCCCCAGCGTGTCGGTGCCCTTCATCAGCGCCCACACGACGATCCATCCTGCGACGACGACAAGGCCCCAGGCCCAGCGCGGGATCGTCATTCGCCCCAGGAACGAGGGCGCCTCAACAGCGGCCGGCTCCTTCCTTGGCGCTTCGAGCGTGGTGCTCATGCCGGCGCGTCCTCCTCCGCCACGACCACGCGCAGGATCGCGTCGTCGTCGACGATGCCGACCAGCCTGTCGCCTTCGACCACCCGCACGGGGTGCTCGGATGCGAGCGCCGCCTTCGCCGCCTGCCGGACGATCGTGCCGGACGACATCACCGGACCGTCCATCGAGTCGTCGGGACGCGGCTCACGCATCACCCACTTGAGGGTGAGCACGTGCGAGCGCGGCACCTCCGAGACGAAGTCGCGGACGTAGTCGTCCACCGGGGCTCCCACCACCTCGTCCGGCGCGCCGATCTGGACGATCTCGCCGTCGCGCATGATCAGGATCCGGTCGCCGAGCTTGAGCGCCTCCTGGAGGTCGTGGGTGATGAAGACCATGGTCTTGCCGAGGTCCCGGTGGAGCCGGATCACCTCGTTCTGCATGTCTCGGCGGATCAGCGGGTCGAGCGCCGAGAACGGCTCGTCGAACAGCAGGATGCTGGGATCACCCGCGAGCGCGCGGGCGAGGCCGACGCGCTGCTGCATGCCACCGGAGAGCTGGTCGGGATAGGAGTGGGAGAAGCCCTCCAGCCCGACCAGGGACACGACCTCCTCGGCCTTGGCCCGTCGTTCCTTCTTCTTCATGCCGCGGATCTCGAGCCCGTAGGCGATGTTGTCGATCACCTGCCGGTGCGGGAGCAGGCCGAAGTGCTGGAACACCATCGACACCCGGTTGCGCCGCAGGTCGCGGAGCTGGGCCTCGGTGGCGTTGGTGACGTCGATCCCGTCGATCTCGATCGATCCGGCGGTGGGCTCGATGAGGCGGGTCAGGCAGCGGACCAGCGTGGACTTGCCGGAGCCGGAGAGGCCCATCACCACGAACACCTCGCCCGGAGCCACCTCGAACGAGACGTCCTTCACGCCGGCCACGCAGCCGGTCCTCCGCTTGAGCTCGGCACGCGGGAGGTCGGCGTCCGGCGTGCCGATGATCTTGTCGGCTCGGGGGCCGAAGACCTTCCAGAGGTTGCGCACCGACAGCGCACTGTCACCCGTCGCGGCCGCGGCCTCGGCGTCCTTCTTCTCCGTTGCGACGCTCATGCTGGCTCCTCGTGGTTGCGGCGGTCGCCGGGTGGGTGCAGCGGGGTTCCGTCCCGGTAGCGGTAGTAGGGCACATCGGCGGGAGGAAGGGGCGTGTCCCCGGCGATCAGGTCGGCGGCCTTCTCGGCCACCATCATCACCGGCGCGTAGATGTTGCCGTTGGTGACGTAGGGAAAGACCGACGCATCGACCACGCGGAGCCCCTCGGTGCCGTGCACCTTCATGGTGGCCGGGTCGACGACCGACATCTCGTCGATGCCCATCTTCGCGGTGCACGACGGGTGCAGCGCCGTCTCCGCGTCGGCCCGGACCCAGTCGAGGATCTCCTCATCGGTCTGGACCGACGGGCCGGGCGAGAGCTCACCGTCGTTGTACGGCTCGAACGCCGGCTGGTTGAGGATGTCGCGCGCGACTCGGATCGCCTCGACCCATTCCTTGCGGTCGGTGGCGGTCGAGAGGTAGTTGAAGCGCATCGACGGGTGCTGGCGGGGGTCCTTCGACTTGATCCGGACCCAGCCGCGGGTGTCGGCGTACATCGGCCCGATGTGGACCTGGTAGCCGTGGCCCTTGGTCGGGGCCGATCCGTCGTACCGGATGGCGACGGGAAGGAAGTGGAACATCAGGTTGGGATAGTCGACGTCCTCGTTGCTGCGGGCGAAGCCGCCACCCTCGAAGTGGTTGGTGGCGCCGAGCCCGCTGCGGTGGAACAGCCAGTCGTAGGCGATCTTGGGCCGCATCCGCCAGCGCAGGCCCGGCGCGATCGAGACCGGCTGCTTCGAGGCGTACTGGATGTAGACCTCGAGGTGGTCCTGGAGGTTCTCGCCGACGCCGGGCAGGTGGTGGACGACGTCGATGCCGTGCTTGGAGAGCAGCGCCTGGTCCCCCACCCCGGAGAGCTGCAGCAGCTGCGGGGTGTTGATCGCCCCGCCGCAGAGAATCACCTCACCCGCTTCGACGCTGTGGCGGCGACGACCGCGCTCGTAGTCGACGCCGACGGCGCGGGTGCCGTCGAACCGCACGCCGGTGACGAAGGCCAGCGTCTTTACGGTGAGGTTCTTCCGGTCGCGGACCGGGTGCAGGTACGCGCGTGCCGCCGACAGCCGGCGGCCGCGGTAGACGTTGCGGTCGAACTTCGCGAACCCCTCCTGGCGGTAGCCGTTGACGTCGTCGGTGAGGGGGTAGCCGGCCTGGGTGGCGGCCTGGAAGAAGGCGTCGAAGAGCGGGTTGGTCGCCGGGCCCCGCTCGAGCTTGAGGGGACCGTCGCCGCCGCGCCAGTCGTCGGCGCCGGCGAGGCAGTTCTCCATCTTCTTGAAGTACGGCAGGCAGTGGAGGTAGTCCCAGTCCTCCAGGCCCGGCTCGCGCGCCCAGCGCTCGTAGTCGAGCGGGTTGCCGCGCTGGAAGATCATCCCGTTGATGCTGCTGGACCCGCCCAGCACCTTGCCCCGGGCGTGGAAGACCCGGCGGTTCTTGAGGTCCGGCTCCGGGTCGGTCTCGTACTTCCAGTCGTAGAGCCGGCTGCCGATCGGGAACGGCAGCGCGGCGGGCATGTGGATGAAGGGGTCGATCTTGTAGTCGGATCGACCGGCCTCGAGGACGAGCACGCTCGTGCTCGGGTCGGCGGACAGCCGGTTGGCGAGCGCACACCCTGCGGACCCACCGCCCACGATGACGATGTCGTACCGCTCCGAACTCATACCGCTCCTCGTCTCTAGCCGGCGAACCAGCGCTGCTGGGCCGGTCGAATGTTGTGCCACACGTGCTTTGTCTCGCGGTACTCGTCCAGCCCGGCCAGGCCGAGCTCGCGGCCGATCCCGGACTGCTTGAACCCGCCCCACTCGGCCTGCGGCACATAGGGGTGGTAGTCGTTGATCCAGACCGTGCCCATCCGGAGCCGGGCCGCGATCCGCTGCCCCTTGCCGGCGTCCCGGGTCCAGACCGCGCCCGCCAGCCCGTAGATGCTGTCGTTGGCGATCGCGACGGCCTCGTCCTCGCCCACGAAGGTCTCCACGGTCAGCACGGGACCGAAGGACTCCTCCTGCGTGACCGTCATGTCCGTGCGGCACCGGTCGAGGACCGTCGGGAGGTAGTAGTAGCCGTCGGCCAGGGCGGGATCGTCGGGGCGCGTGCCGCCACAGCGGAGTACGGCGCCCTCGGCCAGCCCGGCGGCGACGTACTTCTCGACCTTGTCCCGGTGCGCCTCGCTGGTGAGCGGCCCGGTCTCGGCCTTGTCGTCGAACGGTCCGCCGAGCCGGATCCGCCCGGCCCGCTCAACCAGGGCGTCGACGAACTCGTCGTGGATCGACTCCTCGACCAACAGCCGGGCTCCTGCGGAGCAGACCTGACCGGAGTGCAGGAAGACCGCGGTCAGCGCGAAGTCGAGGGCGACCTCGAGGTCGGCGTCGGCGAAGACGATGTTCGGGTTCTTGCCGCCGAGCTCGAGGGCGACCTTCTTCACAGTGCCGGCGGCGGCCGCCATGATCCGCTTGCCGGTGGCCAGTCCCCCGGTGAACGAGACGAGGTCGACCCGCGGGTCCTCCGAGAGCGGCGCGCCTGCGTCAGGCCCGGCGCCGAGCACGAGGTTGCCGACGCCCGGCGGCAGGCCGGCCTCCGCGAGTAGCCTCATCAGGTGGATCGAGGTGTGAGGGGTCAGCTCGCTCGGCTTCAGCACGAACGTGTTGCCCGCCGCCAGGCACGGGGCGACCTTCCACGAGACCTGGAGCAGCGGGTAGTTCCACGGGGCGATCAGTCCGCACACGCCGATCGGCTCGTGGACGACCCGGCTCACGACGTCGGGGTTGCCGGTGTCGACCATTCGGCCGGCGTCCTCAGCGGCGATCCGCCCGTAGTGGCGGAAGACCCCGATGATGTCGTCGATGTCGTACTCGGACTCCACCAGGCGCTTGCCCGTGTCGAGCGACTCCATCCGGGCCAGGGCGTCCTTGTCGCGCTGGAGCAGGTCGGCCACCCGCAGCAGCAGGTCTCCCCGCTCGCGCGCCGAGGTGCGCGGCCACGGGCCCTCGTGGAAGGCCCGGTGCGCGGCGTCGATCGCCGCACGGGTGTCCTCCGCGGCGGCCTCGTCGACCTCGGCCACCAGGGTGCCGTCGGCGGGGCACCGGATCTCCCGCCGTCCACCCCCGGCTGCGGCGCGCCACTCACCGTCGACGTAAAGGTCCGGCACGCCCCACTCCGCTCGTTCGCTGTTGTTACGCATTGCGCACTGTGCTGCTTGTGACGCAACACACACTGAGAATGCTGCTATCTGGCCGCCGCGTCAAGCACCAGTTCTGTTGTCCGACATCCAGGGACCACCCACCACCCGGGTGGTAACGGGATCCTCTGGCAGCCTCGCACCTCGAGCACCTCTCCAGGTCACCGGAAGACGACAGTGCGGTTTCCGTTCAGCAGCACTCGTGACTCCGAGTGCCAGCGGACCGCCCGCGAGAGGACCTGCGCCTCGACGTCGCGACCAGCCGTCACCAGCTGCTCCTGGGTGAAGCCGTGGTCGACCCGAACCACGTCCTGCTCGATGATCGGCCCCTCGTCGAGGTCCGCCGTCACGTAGTGGGCGGTGGCCCCGACCAGCTTCACGCCGCGGTCGAACGCCTGGTGGTAGGGCTTGGCGCCCTTGAAGCTCGGCAGGAACGAGTGGTGGATGTTGATCGCGCGGCCGGAGAGGTCGGCGCACAGGCTGTCGGAGAGCACCTGCATGTACCGCGCCAGCACGACCAGGTGGATGTTGTGCTTCTCGACCAGCTCGCGCAGCTGGTCCTCGGCCTGGGGCTTGGTCTCCGGCGTCACCGGGATGTGCACGAAGTCGAGTCCGTGCGCCCTGACCAGCGGCTCGGCGTCGAGGTGGTTGGAGACGACCGCGGGGATCTCGATCTGGAGCGATCCGGAGCTGTACCGGAAGAGCAGGTCGTTGAGGCAGTGCAGGTGCCTGGAGACCATGATCAGCGTCCGGTACGGCGCGTGGGCGTCCCACAGCTCGAAGGTCATGTCGAACTCGGCCGCGACGTCGGCGAAGTCGCGCCGCAGCTGCTCGGCACTCACCTGGTCCGCGCCAGGCCCCTGCACGAGGAAGTCCAGGCGCATGAAGAACCGGCCGGTGAGGCGGTCGCCGAACTGCTGGCTCTCGAGGATGTTGCCGCCGTGGCGGACCAGGAAGCCGGAGACGGCGTGCACCACGCCGGGGCGGTCCGGGCAGGTCAGGACGAGCACGAAGTCGCCCGACGGGGCGCTGGCGCGGGGCGTGTCCTCGGTGGTCACGAAGGTCATGGCCTGCGTCCTCCTCGTCCTAGTCGCCCAGCTCGGCACGCCGACGTACGACGTACTCCCGGAGCTCTTCCTCGATGGCGGCATCGAGGGGCGGCGCCTCGTACTCCTCGAGCTTCTTCCGGTAGATCTCCTCGGCCCGGGTGTTGGCGTCCTTGCCGCCGTTGCGCATCCACCGCTCGTAGTTGTCCGAGGAGGAGAGCAGGGGTCGGTAGAAGCAGGTGCGGAAGCGCTCCATGGTGTGCATCGCACCGAGGAAGTGGCCACCGTGGCCGACCTCCTCGTGCGCGCCGAACGCCATGGACTCCTCGTCGATCTCCAGCGGCGTGAACTCGGCGCGCATCATCTGCAGCAGCTCGATGTCGACGATGAACTTCTCGTAACCGGCGACCAGCCCGCCCTCGAGCCAGCCGGCGGAGTGCATCACCCAGTTGGCGCCGGCGAGGAACGTCGGCATCAGCGTCATCAGCGCTTCGTACCCGGCTTGTGCATCGGCGGTCTGGGACGACGTCAGCCCGCCGCCGGTACGGAACGGAAGCCCGAAGTGGCGGGCGATCTGCCCGGTGCAGAGCAACCCGAGGCCGGACTCGGGGGTGCCGAAGGTCGGCGAGCCGGACTGCATGTCGATGTTGGAGAGGAAGGACCCGAAGATCACCGGCGTGCCGGGACGGATCAGCTGCGACAGCGCGATGCCGGACAGTGCCTCGACGATCTGCTGGACGAGCGCGGCCGGGATGGTCACCGGTGACATCGCGCCCATCAGGATGAACGGCGTCAGCACCACGGGCTGCCCCGCGCCCGAGTACTCGAACTGGGCCTCGAGCATCCGGTCGTCCCAGCGCAGCGGGGAGTTGCAGTTGATCAGCGAGATGGTCGCCGGGGTCTCCTCGATCGCCTCGCGGGACCCGAACAGGATCGAGGTCATCGCCAGGGTGTCGGCGGCGTTGACGCCGGAGACCACGTTGCCCATGTAGACCTTGTCGGTCAACGTCTGCAGGGCGAGCGTCATGTCGAGGTGGCGGCTGTCGAGCGGGGTGTCGTTGGGCTCGCAGATGACGCCACCGGCCGAGTCCAGGACCGGGAAGGACTGGGCCAGCTTCGTGAAGTTCCTGAAGTCGTCCATCGTGGCGTCCCGGCGCACCTCGCCCTGGCGCACGAACGGCGGCCCGTAGACGGCGCCGAACGCCATCGACTCGCCGCCGATATGGATGTTGTGCTCGGGGTTCCGCGCCTGGACGTCGAACTCCCGCGGCGCCTTGGCTACCTGCTCGAGCACGAAGTCGGGGTCCAGGAAGACCGTGTGCCCCTCGACCCGCTGGCCGGCCTTGCGGAACAGCTCGAGCGCTCGGTCGTCCATGAACTCGACGCCGATCTCGGTCATCAGCTTTCGCCAGCCCTTGTCGAGGGTGGCCATCGCCTCGTCGGAGAGGACGTCGTAGCGGGGCATCCGGTTCTGGAACATCGAGCCTCCTGGGGGCGTGCGGGCCGGTCGCGTGATGGGACGGTGCTTGACCCACCTCGTTCCGCATCCTAGCCTCATGTTATGGGAGTGGAGTTCCACATCATGGAACTCTTCGAGGATGAACGGAATCCAGCAGTGAGCACCCGATGACGACGCCGCCCACCACGGGCACGCAAGCGGTCGACCGCGCCGCGCTGCTCGTCGCCACGGTCGTCCGCGCGGACGAGCCGCTGACGTTCGCCGACCTCCAGGCCGCGTGCGGCCTGCCGAAGTCGACGACCTCGCGGATGCTCACCGCCCTCGAGCGCTCCGAGCTGCTCGAGCGCAACGACTCGGGCTCCTACGTCGCCGGTCCCCTGTTCTGGCTCTACGCCACCCGCCACGACCCGTGGGAGGAGCTGGTCCGGCTGGCCCGGCCCACCATGGACAGGGTCGGCCAGGACACCGGCGAGACCGTGAACCTGTCGGTGTGCCGCGGCGACCGGGTCGTCCAGGTCGCCCAGGTCGACTCCACCTACCTGCTCGGGACGCGTGACTGGACCGCGGTCGACGTGCCTGCTCACTCCTCGGCGCTGGGCAAGGTGCTGCTCGGGTACGGCGTGGTCGACCTTCCCAAGGGCGAGCTGGAGCAGCTGACGCCCTACACCATCACCGATCGCGAGGCGCTCCGCCGCGAGCTCGCCCAGGCGGTACGCCGCGGCTGGGCCAGCACCGCGGACGAGCTCGAGATCGGCCTCTCCGGCATCGCCGCACCGGTGCGCGGCAGCGGAGGTGAGGTGGTCGCCGCCCTGGGCATCTCCGGCCCCAGTCCGCGACTGCAGGACCGGCGCGAGGAGATCGGCCGGAAGCTGAGCGACCGAGCGGAGCAGCTATCCGGGCTGCTCCGTCGGAATACGCGCAAGGAGGGCGTGGCATGACCCCAGAAGAGATCCTTCAAGGCCTGTACGACGAGACGCTGGTGGGCAACGCCCCGCGCGTCCTCGAGCTCACCGATGAGGGGCTCGCACTCGACATGGAGCCGCAGACGCTGCTCTTCGACGCGCTCATCCCCTCGCTCGAGGAGGTCGGCGCCCGCTTCGAGCGCGGCGACTTCTTCGTGCCCGAGATGCTGATCGCCGGCCGCGCGATGGCCGGTGCGATGGAGCGGCTGCGGCCGCTGCTCGCCGAGACCGGCGTGCAGACGATCGGCAAGTTCCTGATGGGCACGGTCAAGGGCGACGTCCACGACATCGGCAAGAACCTCGTCAACATCATGCTCGAGGGTGCCGGCTTCGAGGTGATCGACCTCGGCGTGCAGGTCCCGCCGGAGAAGTTCGTGTCCGCGATCGAGGAGCACCAGCCCGACATCGTCGGCTTCTCGGCGTTCCTCACCACCACGATGCCGATGTTCAAGGCGAACATGAACGCCCTGGAGAAGGCCGGCATCCGCAACGACGTGATCGTCATGGTCGGCGGGGCCCCGGTCACCCAGGAGTACGCCGACGCGGTCGGCGCCGACGGCTACGCGGCCGACGCGTCCCAGACGGTCAAGCGCGCCAAGGCGCTGCTCGACGAGAAGCGCACGAAGGTGCCCGCATGACCGCCCCTCGGCTCGAGACCGTCCTCCGGTCGGCGACCCAGCAGGTCGTGATCGGTCACGACACCCGGTTCTGCCTGATCGGCGAGCGGATCAACCCGACCGGCCGACGGATCTTCCAGGAGCAGCTGCGCGCCGGCGACCTGTCCGCGATCGAGCGCGACGTGAAGTCGCAGGTCGAGGGCGGCGCCGACGTGCTCGACATCAACATGGGCGTGCCGCTCACCGACGAGGCCGACCTGCTCGCCAAGGCGATCACCATGGTCCAGTCGCTGACCGACAAGCCGATCTGCATCGACTCCTCCGTGGTCGAGGCGCTCGAGGCCGGGCTGTCGGTCTACCAGGGCCGCGCGCTGGTCAACTCGATCACCGCCGAGGACGAGCGGATGGAGCAGATCCTCCCGCTGGTGAAGAAGTACGACGCCGCGATCATCGCCCTGCCCAACGACGAGGACGAGATCCCGATGGAGGTGGAGAAGCGAGTGACGCTGACCCGCAAGATCATCGAGGTGGCGACCAAGGAGTACGGCATCGCGGCGGCGGACATCGTGATCGACCCGTTGGCGATGCCGATCGGCGCCGACCAGACCGTGGTCGTGACCGTGCTCGAGACGATGCGCCGGATCCGCGACGAGTTCGGCGTCAACATGACCTGCGGCGCGTCCAACGTCTCCTTCGGCATGCCCTCGCGGCACGCGATCGGGGCCGCGTTCCTGCCGATGGCGATGCAGGCCGGTCTCACCTCGGCGATCATGGACACCCGGACGCCGCAGATCGTCGAGGCCGTCAAGGCCGCCGACCTGCTCCTGGGGCACGACGAGTGGGGCGGTTCCTGGATCGCCGCGCACCGCGCCCGACAGGCTGCCCCGGCATGATCGCTGCACCGAGTCGTGGCCCTCGTCCGCTTCGCCGCACCGGCCGACGGTTCCGCGGGGACCCGGCGTGACCCTCGACCCCGCTGACAAGCCCGGCGCGGACGGATTCTCGCTCGACGACGTCCGCCGCGAAGGGCTGATGGCCAGCCCCGGCACGGAGCCCGTCGCGCACGACGGGACCGGCCGCGTCGAGCTGGCGTTCACGGTCGAGGACGCGACAGGCGCGGCACCGGCGCGACGTACCGTCCGGGTGCCGCCGGGGGTGACTGTCTTCGATTCCGCGTCGTGGAACGGCATCGCGATCGACTCCACCTGCGGCGGCCACGGCACCTGCCACAAGTGCAAGGTGCGGGTCGAGGGATCCACCCCCATCTCGCGGCACGACGTCCGGACCTTCAGCCGTGAGCAGCTGGACGACGGCTGGCGGTTGGCCTGCCTGGTGCAGGCCACGCGCGACCTCGCCGTCGACGTTCCTCCCCTGACGACGCGACCGAAGGCCGCCACCGTGGGCGTCGGACGGCAGGTGATCCTGCGTCCCGCCGTCCAGAAGCGGTACGTCGAGCTCGACGAGCCCAACCTGGCCGACCAGCGCCCGGACCTCGCGCGGCTGCTCGAGGCGATCGACGACCTCGCCCCCAAGCCGGACCTGCACGCGCTGCGGCGGCTGCCACATGTGCTGCGGGCAGCGGACTACAAGGTGACGGCGGTGATCGTCGACGAGTCGCTGGTCGACGTCGAGCCGGGCGACACCACGGACCAGCGGTACGCGATCGCCTACGACCTGGGGACCACCACGGTCGTGGCGACGCTGCTGGACGTGGCGCTGGGGACGCCGGTCGCGGTCGCGTCAATGCTCAACAAGCAGCAGCCGTACGGCGGCGACGTGATCACCCGGATCAGCGCCACCATGATGGATCCGGAGACACTCCCCCGCCTGCAGCAGGCAGCCTCGGCCACCCTCGTGGAGCTGGCGGAGCAGGTCTGCCGTGAGGGCGGCGTCGACCCGAAGCAGGTCTACGAGGTCGCGGTCGCCGGCAACGCCACGATGACCGCGCTCGTCCTGGGCATCGACCCGGAGCCGCTCGGCGTCGCGCCGTTCGTGATGTCGACCTCGCAGCCGCCCACCGTGCTCGCCGCCGACGTGGGCCTCGAGCTGCACCCGCGCGCCCAGGTCTTCTTCTTCCCGGCGCTCGGCGCGTACGTCGGCGGGGACATCGTCGCCGGCATGCTCGCCACCGGCATGGACCGGGACAAGCGGGTCCGGCTGTTCATCGACGTCGGCACCAACTGCGAGCTGGTGATCAGCGACGGCGACCGGATCCTGTCCACCGCTGCACCTGCGGGGCCGGCGTTCGAGGGCGGGGCCATCAAGTGCGGCATGCGCGCGGCGGACGGCGCGATCGAGGTGATCCGCCTCCACGCGAAGCTCGACCCGCCGTCGGCCGAGGAGGTTGCCCAGTCCACCCCGCCGTCGGTCGAGGAGGTTGCGCAGCAACCGTCACGAGACCCCAACCCGGTCGAGCTCGGCGTCATCGGCGACGTCGAGCCCAGGGGCCTGTGCGGATCCGGCCTCGTCGACGCCGTCGCGGAGCTGGTGCGTGTCGGCCTGCTGGACGCCTCGGGCCGGTTCATCCCGGAGGACCAGGCGCCGACCGTCGCGCCTGCGCTCGCCGACCGGCTGACGAAGATCGGCGAGGAGCGGGTGTTCGTGCTGCACCGCCCGCATCCGGAGGCCGCGCCCGAGGACTGCGTGGTGCTCTCGCAGCGCGACGTCCGCGAGCTCCAGTTCGCGAAGGCCGCGATCTCCACCGGGTGGACGCTGCTGCTGGAGGAGCTCGGCCTGGAGCACCGGGACGTGCAGCAGGTGCTGATGGCGGGCTCGTTCGGCAGCTACATCTCCCCCGCGGCGGCGGTACGGATCGGCCTGGTGCCCAAGCTGCCGGTGCTGCGGATCGTCTCGGCTGGAAACGTCGCCGGTGAGGGCGCGAAGATGGCACTGCTCTCGGTCCGCGAACGCGCTGGGGCCGAGGCGCTGCTGCAGGAGGTGACCTATGTCGAGCTCTCCGATCGCCCCGACTTCAACGATCGGTTCGTCGACCAGCTCGGGTTCTGACCGCCTGTCCCTGATCGCCTGCGGCGCGCTCGCCCAGCCCGCGGCCGAGATCGCCGAGCGCCGCGGCTGGCCGGTCGTCGTACATCCCCTGCCGCCGCTGCTGCACAACCAGCCGCACCTGATCGCCGGTGAGGTGCGTACGCTCGCCGAGCGGCTGCTCGCGCAGGGCGACCGGGTCGCGATCGGCTACGCCGACTGCGGGACGTACGGCGCGCTCGACGAGGTCTGCCAGGAGCTCGGGATCGAGCGGCTCCCCGGCCTGCACTGCTACGACGTCTTCGCCGGACCCGACCGCCTCGCGGCGTTCTTCGAGGAGCAGGCGGGCACCTACGTGCTGACCGACTTCCTGGTCCGGTCCTTCGCGCGCACCGTCATCCGCGAGCTCGGGCTCGACCGGTTCCCCGAGCTGCGCGACGACTACTTCAAGTCCTACACGCGGGTGGTCTGGCTCGCCCAGGAGCCCGACGACGAGCTCCGGCGGCTCGCCGAGCAGGCGGCGGGCGCGATCGGCCTGCCGCTGACTGTCGTCGAGACGGGCCACACCGGGCTGGAGGCGGCGCTCGAGGACCTCGTCGGCCACACCGGTGGCTGAGATGTCGCGACAGATGCGCGGGCAGTGCCTCTGCGGAGGCATCCGGTACGCCGTTCGCGGCGCCCTGAGGGACGTCGTCAACTGCCACTGCGCACGCTGCCGCAGGTTCACCGGGCACCACATGGCAGCCACCGCCGCCGCACGGGACGACGTCGTCGTCGATGACGAGGACCGACTGCTGCGCTGGTACTCACCCGTCCCGGACGCGAGCTACGCGTTCTGCTCCCGTTGCGGCTCCTCCCTGTTCTGGCAGGCGTCGTCGGCGCCCGCCCGGCTGTCCATCTGTGCGGGAACGCTGGACCCACCCACCGGGCTGCGGACGATCGAGGCGTGGTGGGTCAGCCAGGCCAGCGACTACCACCTCCGCCCGGAGCTACCCGAATTCGCCACCGAGTGACGCGGAGGGCACTCCGGATCACCCCTGCAGGCGACTCAGCCAGTCCTGGCGCCATGCCTCGGTCTCGGCGACCTGGTTGAACGTGTAGAGGTGCAGCCCGGTCACGTTCGCCTCGGCCTCCCCCACGGTGGCCGCGCACTTGCTCAGGAACGACTCGCCGGTGAACCCTCCGGGCGCCACGAGCCGCGCCATCAGGCCCTTCTGCTTGGCCAGGAACCGGGTGGAGTCGCCGACCCCGATCTTGGTCGCCATCCCCAGCAGCTTGGCGCGGTCGACCGGCCCAGGGATGCCGAGCAGGACCGGGAGCGTCACGCCACGCAGCCTCAGGCGGTGGATCCAGTCCTTGATCACGGCCGGGTCGAAGGTCAGGTTGCTGACGATGTACGTCGCGTGCCGGCGCTTGTCCCACATCGACTGGACCGTGAGGTCGTCGTGGATCATCGGGTGGCTCTCGGGGTACCCCGTCACCCCTACCTGCGCGAACGGCCTTCCGATCTCGGTCAGGTCCTCGAGCATCGACAGGGCGTCGACGTAGTCCCCCACCGCCTCCGCGTCGCCGCCGGGCACGAACACGTTCGTGACGCCGGCCGCCTGGAGCCGACCCACGAGCTCCTCCAGCTCGGAGCGTCCGGAGACCATCCGCGCGGCGAGGTGCGGCACCACGGTGTAACCCTGCGCCGCGAGCCGCTCCGCCGTCGCGATGGTGCGCTCGAGCCCCATGGACGGTGACGCGGTGACCGTGAGCGGGACCGAGGTCGGCACGGCGTCGAGCACCTTGGCCTCGATCGTCGCGGTCGGGAGGATCTCGTACCGCGCGTGGGTCAGCAGCCGCAGGACGGCAGGCCGGTCAGTGTTGCGCATGAGGGCACTCTTTTCGTAATACGCACCGTTGCAATCAGGGTAGACCTCGAAGGCTGCGGGGAACAGAGCCCGACCGGCGAAAGTTCCAGGCCTCCGATCTTCTCGCGCCCATGCGGATCAGGCTGTGCGATGGACCAACGAGGGGACGCACGTCGGCGCCCCACCCACTGGCGGCGCCTTCACCATCGGCGGCATCGACATCTACCGCGTCGAGAACGGCCTGCTGCGTGAGCACTGGCACCAGCTCGACCAGCTCTCGATACTCGGCCAACTGGGCCTGCTGCCGACCGGCTAGTGGCCTCCGAGGCCGACACTGCTGGACCGAAGCGCCCGTCAGGTTCGGGGCCGGCTGGCCCGGTGGCGGGCCACCGCGTCGTAGTTCCCGCACCGCGCGCTGCAGTAGCGCCGACGGCCGTTCCGTGAGGTGTCGACGAACACGAGGCGACAGCCGTCCCGGTCACAGATCCCTAGCCGGGTGCCCCCGGTCCAGGCCGTGAGGAAGGCGAGCCCACCGGCGGTGACGGCCTTGACCCGGGCGACCACGTCCTTCTCGTCGGCGACCAGGTGCAGGTGAGGGTCCAGGCCGTCATGTGTGGTCAGGTGGAGGCGTCCTGCAGCCTCGTCGAGCAGCCGGTTGATCACCGCACAGCGCTCATCGGGCTCCGCAGTCTCGAAGGCGGCGCGCAGCGCGTCGGACCAGCTGCGGAGGACTGCGACGCCCTGCGCGTCGAGGCGGGGCCATCGGATGGCGTGATCGCGCAGGATCGCCTCCAGGTCTGCCTCGGGCTCGGCGTTGACCAGGGCGACCGCCAGTTCCGGGCCGACCCGGTTGTCATGGTTGAAGTGCACTGATTCATTACATCACCCTGTGCGGGTGACAACCGTCCTCGACGCCATCGTCCCCGTGGCCCTTCTGATCAGCCTCGGCTGGGTACTGCGCCGGCGCGAGATCCTCGGCGGGCGGGCCTTCTGGGACCAGCTGGAACACCTCACGTACGTGGTGCTCGCTCCCGCACTGTTCGTGTCGTCGATCGCCCGGGCCGACCTAGCCGTCGTCGACCCCGTGCCCATGGGGGGTGTTCTTCTGGGCTCCACTCTCCTGGTCACTGCGGCGCTCCTGGGGTTGCGCCGCAACCTGTCCATGGACGGGCCCGCCTTCACCTCCGTCGTCCAGGGCGGCGTGCGGCTCAACACCTATGTCGGCCTCATCGTCGCCGGCAGCCTGCACGGGACGCCCGGTATCGCCATCTTCGCCCTGGCCACGGCCATCCTCGTGCCCGCGGTCAACGTGATCTGCGTGGCGGTACTGGTCCGGCACGGCAGCCAGGGCATCCGGTTGCGGACGCTGCCTCGCCAGCTCGCCACCAACCCGCTGATCCTCGGCTGCATGGCCGGGCTCGGCATCAACCTCGGCGGCCTCGGAGTGCCGCCGGCTCTCCTCGACACCGCCGCGATCCTCGGCCATGCCGCCCTGGCGACCGGCATGCTGTGTGTCGGCGCTGCGCTGACCTGGCAGAGCCATCCCCTCGCCGGGCGAGCGCTGGCCGTATCGACGACCGTCAAACTGGTGGCACTCCCACTCGTCGCCGCCGCCCTGTGCCACCTGGTTGGCGTCACCGGAGCAGCGGCGACCGTCGTGATCTTGATCCAAGGTCTGCCCACGGCAGCCTCGGCCTACGTGTTGGCGCGTCGGATGGGCGGGGACGCCTCGCTGATGTCGACCATCACCGCGGGCCAGACGGCGGCCGCACTGGTCACGTTGCCGCTGATCCTCCAGCTCGCCTGACCCAGCACGGACCGGGCTCCGCGCTGCCGTCGCGTACAGGTCGCGGGTCAGCGACCAGGCCCGAAGAGCGCGTCGACCTTCGGAAGCCCTTGGAACCGGGACACGGTGCCCGACTCCGCGAGCTCCTGCGCCGCGGCGAGGACGCCGGCCCACGCGACGCCCGCAAGCGCGCCGCCGACGCTGATCCGCCGCACGCCCACCTCCGCCGCCTCGGCGACGGTGATGAACGGGGCGTTGATCAGCAGGTTCACCGGCGTGGGGGCGACCGTCGCGACGACGGCCCGGACCTGCTCGACCGACCCGATCCCCGGGGCGTAGAGGCAGTCGGCGCCGGCCTCGCCGTACGCCCGGAGCCTCAGGATCGTCTCGTCGATGTCCGGCCGACCGGCCACGAACCCCTCAGACCGTGCGGTGAGCAGGACTCCGCTGCCGGTCTCGTCGATCGCCTGACGCGCGGCGCGCACGCGCTCCACCGCGAGCTGGAGATCGAACAGCGGCTCGTCCTCGACACCCGAGGAGTCCTCGATCGAGAGCCCCGCGATCCCGGTCGCCACTGCGAGCCTCACGTTCTCCGCGACCCCCGCCGGCTCGACCGCGAAGCCGCCCTCGAAGTCGGCGCTCACCGGCACCGAGACGGCGCCGACGATCGCGCGCAGGTGCTCGAGCGCTTGGTCGAGAGTCAGGGCGTTGTCAGCCAGCCCGAGGGTCCAGGCCGCCCCCGAGCTCGTCGTCGCCAACGCCGGGAACCCCATCTGCTCCAGCGCCCGCGCACTCCCGACGTCCCAGGGGTTCGGCATCACGAAGCACCCTGAGGCGTGCAGCTCGCGGAAGGCGGCGGTCCGATCGTTGATGTCCATGGGCACCTCATCTTCAGGACGGGACTCGGACTCTAGTCCGCCGGTGAGCCTCTTCCGGTCAGCCGCGGTGGATACGCGCGAATCAGCGATAGGGACGACGTACCGTCTCGTGCTCGCTCGGCCCGGGGGCCCAGGGCGCGATCCACGGGCCGGTGCCCTCCGACTGGTCGAGCACGCCGTCCTCGAGCCAGGTGAAGTCCCCGTCGAGCACGTGGTCCGCGATGCGCCGGTCCGTGTCGTCGGTGTTGGCCCACAGGCGCTCGAACAGGTGGTCCGCCCGCAGGCGGGCCTGCTCACAGAAGGCGTCGGCGAGGGCGAACGCCGCCTCCGCCTGCGCTGGATCGTCGGCGCGGATCATGGCCGCGCGCGAGCACACCGCCGTGATCGCGAACAGCTCCGCGCCGATGTCGACGATGCGTCCGAGGAAGCCCTGCTTGTACTGGAGCTTCGCCTGCCAGCGCGACATCCCGTAGAACGTCTGGCGGGCGAGCTTGCGCGAGGACCGCTCGGCGTACCTCAGGTGCCGGGCGAGTGGACCGAACTCCGGGTACGCCGTCGGGACGGTGCCCTTGCCGACGGCGAGCTGCGGCAGCCACTTCGCGTAGAAGCCGCTCGCGTGTGCTGCGGCCCTCACCTTGCGACCGACGTCCGCGTCGACGACGGCCAGGTCGCCGGCGGCGGAGAGGTGGGCGTCGACCGCCTCACGGGCGATCATCAGGTGCATGATCTCGGTGGAGCCCTCGAAGATCCGGTTGATCCGCAGGTCGCGCAGCACCTGCTCGGCGTTCACCGCCCGCTCTCCGCGGGCCGCCAGCGAGGCGGCCGTCTCATAGCCCCGGCCACCGCGGATCTGGACCAGCTCGTCGACCACCAGCCACGCCATCTCACTGGACCAGAGCTTGGCCAGTGCGGCCTCGATCCGGATGTCCTTGGACCCCGCGTCCGCGAGCTGCGCAGACAGGTCGAGCACCGCCTCCAGGGCGAAGGTCGTCGCGGCGATGAAGGAGATCTTCTCCGCGACCGCACCGTGCTGACCGATCGGCCGTCCCCATTGGACGCGTTCGGCGGACCACTCACGGGCTATCTTGAGCGACCACTTGCCCGCAGCCGCGCACAGCGCCGGGATTGAGAGCCTGCCGGTGTTGAGGGTGGTCAGTGCGATCTTGAGACCCTCGCCCTCCCGACCCAGCCGGTTCTCGACGGGCACCTGTACCCGGTGGAACCGGGTCACGCCGTTCTCGAGGCCCTTGAGACCCATGAAGGCGTTGCGTCGCTCGACGATGATCCCCTCGGACGCGGTGTCGACGACGAACGCGCTGATCCCGCCGGGCCCGCCCTCGTGCTGGGGCACGCGGGCCATCACCACGACGAGCTCGGCGATGACACCGTTGGTCGTCCACAGCTTGACGCCGTCGAGCAGGTAGGTCTGGCCGTCGTCGCTGAGCGTGGCGGTCGAGGACATCCGGGCCGGGTCGGACCCGACGTCGGGCTCGGTCAGCAGGAACGCGGTGATCGCGCCGTTGGCGCACCGGGGAAGGAACCGCTGCTTCTGCTCGTCGCTGCCGAACATCCTCACCGGCTCGGGCACGCCGATGGACTGGTGCGCCGACACGAGGGCGCCCATGCTCGGGTGCACCGAGCCGACCATCATCAGCGCCCTGCCGTAGTAGGCCATGGTGAGGCCGAGGCCGCCGTACTCCCTCGGGATCTTCATGCCGAAGGCGCCGATCTCGGAGAGTGCGGCGAGGTACTCGTCCGGGATCCGGTCCTCGCGCTCGATCCGCTGACCGTCCAGCCCCTCGCACACGGTCCGCAGCCGGGCGAGGAACGCGTCGCCGCGCTGGGCGTCCTCGGGCGCGCCGCGGGGGTGCGGGTGCACCAGGGAGAGGTCGAAGCGGCCCAGATAGAGGCCCCTGGCGAAGCTCGGTCGATGCCACTCGGCCTCGCGCGCGGCCTCGGCGAGCTCGCGGGCCTCCGCCTCGGTGGCGTGCACGCGGGTGCCCGTGGGCTCCTTCGCGGTGTCGGACACGTCCTGGGTCATGGTGCCTCCGCTTCGTCGACTGCCAGTGTTACCGAGAAGTAGGGACGGAGGGAAGGGCTCGGGATGGGTTGCGCCGTTCCGCTCTCCCTCCCCCGTCCCCCGCTCCCCGATCCATGGCCAGACCGTCAGGTCACGGGTAGCGTCTGATGGATGAGCGAACCGGGCCAGCCCCAGACGCCACGCGCGGGCGAGGAGCCGGAGTGGCCTACGCACTGTGAGTTCTGCGGGACCGAGCTCGAGTCGGCCGTGGTGGATGTGACGCCGGACTCGGACTCCGAGCACCGACAGACTGGCTCACCGGGGACCGTCGTCGCCCAGGACTTCTGTCCGAATCCGGACTGCCCGGGAAAGGACGTCGACCGGTCGAGCTCCTGAGCGACCGGCGTACCTCAGCGGGCGCGGACCGTGGTGACGGCAGAGCTCGGAGCGGCCCATCGCGTTCCGCCGTAGGACGCGACGATCCGGTGCCGGCCGCGGTCCTTCACCGTCAGGTACGTGCGGGCGACACCGCCGGCCAGGCGCACGGTCCTCACGACCTTGCCGTCCAGCCGGATCTTCACCACACCCGTCGGGACGACTCCGGTCGCCCGGACCTCGACGACCACGCGAACCCGGTCCCGCGCCTTGACCTTCCTCGGTGCGGCCCGAAGCGACGTGGCGGTGGCGGCCCGCGCGACCGACGCGGTCGGGACCGAGGTCGCCGTGCCGGGCACGCGACCAGGTGCCGTCGCCGTCACCCGCACGGAGAGTCGCCTGCCGACGTCGGCGGCCCGCACGACGTACGCCGGGTTCGTCGCACCTGGCACCGGAACCCCACCCGAGAGCCACTGGACCGTTGTGCTGACCCCGGCCACGTCCCACCTCCCGGTCGTCGCCGTCAGCCGACGACCGACCATCGGCGTACCGGTCACAATGGGCGGCGAGGTGGCGACCGGGGCGGCCGGCACCTCCACGTCCTCGACGGTGACGGTCGCGGTCACCACGTTGTCGATGCCCGTGGAGCTGGTCAGCGGGACGCCGGCGCCGGTCGAGTCGTTGAGGTTGTTGCCGATGGACCGGACCTGGCCCTCGACGGTGAACTCGCCGGGCGTCTCGTACTCACTCGGCTCGACCTCGTCCCACACGATCGGTGCGGTGGTCTCCTCGCCGTCGTTGAGCACGACCTCGGCAGCTGCCGGAAGCTCGGGGGGCACGTCCTCGTCGGTCGTGACCTCGACCTCCTGGGTGACCAGCTGGTCCAGGTCGCTCAGGCGCACGGTGTCGTACTGCGCCTTGGTGAGGGAGACGATGCCGCCGTGCTTGGTGCTCGGCGCCATGGTGAAGCCGGTGGCGCCGGTGTCGAGCCGGGTGAACCCGGCGTCGAGGTCGGCGGTCTCATAGGGCCGGTAGCCGGTGCTCGGGATGACGTCGACGTAGAGGTACCAGTGGTCGCGGCCGTGGTCCTTGAAGATCGCGGGACCCTCGACGGCACCGTAGTCGGCCTGCCCGATGTTGGTCTGGATCTGCGTCCAGCTCGTGCTCGGGAGCCACCAGTCGGGCGCCGTGGTCTTCTCGTAGTAGATGCCGCGACCGCCGCCGTTGTCCTTCGTGAGCCGGTACGTCGTGCCGCGATCCTGGACGACCGTGGCGTCGATGACGTCGGCTCCGGTGTCGATCATGACGCCCTGGTACTCGTAGTCGGTCTTGAAGTCGGAGGTCGTGCCGTACACGATCCGGCTGTAGGTGGCACCGGTGTGCTGGGGGTCGTTCTCGGCGAACAGGGTGGATGACCAGTAGACGACGAACTTGCCGAGCGCGGGCGACCAGGTCGCCTCGGGCGCCCACGACATCCCCGCCGTCGGCGGCGAGACCTCGAGCTGACGCAGCGGACCCCACTCGACCAGGTCCTTCGACTCCCACACGTTGAGATGGAGGCTGCCGCGGCGCGACCAGCTCCCCCAGCCGGCGTTGTCGCCGCCGAAGACCCGTAGGTCCGTGGCGATGATGTACCAGGTCTTCGTCTCTGGGTTGAACGTGAGATACGGGTCCCGGACTCCGGTCGTGCCGAGGTTGGACGCCAGGATCGGCCTGCCGTCGTTGAGCGGCTTCCAGTGCGTCGGGTCGTCGTCGCGGGACACGTCGAGGTAGATCTTCTCGGCGTAGCCCCGGGAGTCCTCGATGAAGTGGACCATCAGGTAGCCGTACGGGTCCTCGGGCGCTGCCTCCGGCACGACCGTGACCTCGATGGTCTTGCTGGCGGACGCGCCCCGGACGGAGGCATGGGCGGTCAGCTCGACCATGACCGGCTCGGAGCCCCGGGGTGGTTGCGTGACCTCGCCGTCCGCGGTGACCACCGCAGGGTTTCCCGATGTCCAGCTGACCGCGCCGTTGGCCGTCGACAGGGTGGTGTCACCGTTCACCGTGCGATCCCGGAAGCCCTCGAGGAGCGCCTGAGCGGCCGCTGCCAGCTCGTCGGCGTGCTCGACCGCGTCGGCGTCCGAGAGCGTGGCGACCTCACCACTGCTGAGCACCCGGTCATAGACCCGGAAGGCGCCCACCCGTCCCTTGAACAACGGGTCCGGCCACGGAGCGCGGCCGATCGCGTTGAGGCTCTGATCGGTGATCTCGGCCGGACTCCACGGCATGGCTCCGCTGGCGACGCGCTCGCCGTCCACGAAGACCTGTGCGGTGTCGGAGATCCCGTCGACCGTCACGGTCAGGTTCGTCCAGCGCTGCGCGGCCGTGGCGCAGGTCGGCGCTTGGACCAGCGCCTCGGTGCCGTTCTTCAGACCGACCAGCGTGCGTCGGTCGCCGGCACAGTTGAGCGAGGAGAAGAAGTAGCTGTTGGTCGCGTCGTTGCCGATGTTCCACAGGAAGTGGAAGCCCGCGAGCATCGCCGGGTCGGCCCACAGCTCGGTCGAGATGGTCGCCTGCTGCCGACCGGCCAGGAGGTCGTCGGGCAGCTCGACCCAGCTGCCGGACGCCTTCGTACCCCCGGTGAAGCCGAGCGATCCATCGCCCCACAGGGCGTCGCCTCCCTGGCGAAGGGTCGCGTCCAGGGCATCCCCGTCGGAGGCCGAGCCGTCTGCCGTGTTGTGGACGACAGTGCCGGCGGTCTCGTCGAGGAGGTACTCGGCGACCAGACCGTCACGGGGAGCGGCCGGATCGTCGGCCGAGTCGGCCGCGTCGGCCGACACCGGGGCAACGGCGGCGGCCAGCGTGCCGCCGAGCAGGGCGGCTGCCGCGAGAGCCGCGATGCCACGCCGTGGGGTTCTCGTCATCGTCTTGCGCCGTTCTCTGGATGCTGGATCGGACGGTTCGGGGGTCAGCGGCGCCGGACGACCACGACGACCTTCTTCGTCGTCTGGTTGCCGGCCCGGTCACCCGCCCGGACTCGGACCACGTGCCGGCCCGGCGTACTGACCACGACCTTCCCCGAGTACCTGCGCCACGCCTTGCCGTCGACGCTGTACTGGACGATGGCGAGGCCGGACACGCGGTCGCGGGCACTGGCGGTGACCGTGACCCTGCGGGTGCCGTTCCTCGCTCGGGACACGTTCAAGACGGGCGCCGCCGGATCGAGCCGGACCGTCGTGGACCGGACCGCCGACGGGTTGCCGGCCGTGTCCGTGACGCGGTACCGCACCGTGGTGGTGCCGACCGGGAGGGTCACCGGAGCGGTCGCGGGGCGCCACGCACCGGAGCCGAGGCGGACCTCTGCAACGGCCACACCCGAGCCATCGTCGTCGGTCCCGGTCACCGTCAGCCGCAGCGGCCGGCTCGTGAACCAACCCGCCCTGCCGTCGGGTCGTGCCGGCGTGGTGGATGCCGTCGCGACCGGGGCGGTGCTGTCTCGGCGGATCGTCCGGCTCACCGGCTCGGAGGTGTTGCCCGCCTGGTCCATCGCCCGGAAGTCCACGTCGGTGACGCCCTCGGGCATCGCCACGGCACCGTCGTACCCGGTCCAGGGACCGTCGGCCAGCCGGAACTCGAGGTCGGCGCTGCCGCTGTCGTCGGTCGCCGTCGCGCTGACCGAGACCTCACCTCTGTACCAGCCCGAGGGTCCCGGGTCGGCGGGCTCGATGGCCACGGTCACCTCGGGCGCGGTGGTGTCGGCCTCCGAGCTCTCGGTGACCGTCACGGTGGTGCTGACGGCGCGGTTCGCCGGGGCGACCTCCTCGTCCTTCGACATGTCGAGGATCGGCATGCCGTCGGCCGCCCAGTGGACCCGCCGGATCGCGGCGTCGCGCGAGCCGCCGTTGTTGCGGGCGTGGTAGACGAGGACCAGGTTGCCGTCCGCGTCGGTCGCGAACATGCTGTGCCCCGGACCGAGCTGGCCGGTCGCGGTGTCCGACTTCAGCAGCGGATAGCTGGTCTTGGTCCAGGTCCCCGCGTCCAGCAGGTCCGTGCCCGACTCGGCCGTGAGCAGCCCGACCGCGTAGGTGTTGTCGGTGGCGGAGCCCGAGTACGTCAGATACACCTTGCCGTCGTGGTGGACGACGTACGGCGCCTCGACGACGGGCGTCGTGTTGTGGTCCCAGCCCAGGTCCGGGGAGGCGAACATGACCGGTTCGCTGGTGAGGCGAGCGGGGTTCTCAGGGTCGACCGTGGCGATCCAGAGCTGGGCATCGCCGGTGACGCCGCCCGCGATGTAGCGCTGCGACCAGGCGACGTAGGAGATCGTCTCGCCGTCCCGCTCGTCCTCGAAGTAGGTCATGTCGAGCGAGATGCCCGGATGTGCCGCGTCGAGCTGAAGGCGGGTGCCGTCCTCCTTGAGCACCAGGCGCGGAGCTCCCCAGTCAGTGGCGTCGGTTGGGTCGTCCCCGACCAGCTCCATCACGTGGGCCTGGACGTTGCACCAGCACAAACGCTCCACACCCGAGGCGAAGAACAGGTAGAGCTTGCCGTCGACCACCTGGAACTCCGGCGCCCACAGCGGTCCCGGCAGGGACGACGACTGGGTCAGGATCGTGCGGTCAGGCGCCGAGCGCAGGCCGTTCAACGTGTCCGCCGAGCGCAGCAGGAGCGTGCTCTGGCCGGCTTCGTTGGTCGCGATGAACAGGAACCGGCCCTGCCACCTGATGACTGCCGGGTCGGCGCGGCCGGCGATGAACGGGAACATGTGGTCGGTCTGACGGACGGTGCCGGTCACGGTGTACGTGCCGGGCTTGCTGGTGTCGACCGCGTCCAGGCTCGCCTCGTCCCAGTCGATCTTGCGGCTCGCCGCGGATCCGTCGTCATAGGTGAGCTCGGCGTCCACATCGCCGAGGTCCAGCTCGCCGTCGAGGGGCACCGAGACCGGGTCGACCTCGACGTCGGTGTTCTTGATCCGGCCGAAGCGGACCCGCAGGGCGGCCGCGGTGGCGGGGTCGACGACGATGGTGTTGGCCGGCACCGCGCCGGCCGCGGTCGTGGTCGCCTGCGCCGTGGTGGTGACCACCTGGCCTCCGCGCGGGTCGCTGTACGACGCGGGGTCGGTGACGTCCTCGGCAGTGCTGATCATGGGCGTCCCGCTGGCCGTCGTCCACGCGACGACGTACCGGTCGGCGGCGGAGTCCCAGTGAACGCTCGGCCGGCGGACCCCGCGGCCCTCCGGGTCCACCTCGACCAGGCCGACCTCGGTGAAGTCGCGAAGGTCCGGCGAGGAGAACAGCAGCATGTTGGATGCCGCGCTGTCGTCCGGCGTGCCGCCGCTGAGGGTGCGGGTGGCCACGACGCCGTAGCCGCCGTCCGCCAGCCGGAAGATGAAGGGGTCCACCAGGGTGCGGATCTGGTTGACCTCCGCGGTTGCGGTCGGCACCGCCTTCGCGAACCCGATGCCGTAGTTCTCGTTGAGAGCGGCGACGCCGTCGCGGTCGGGACCGAGCGCCAGGTGCAGGCTGTGCGCGACGTTCGGGCCGTAGGTCTGCGTGGCCAGCGGTGTCCGGGTGTAGCCGAGGACGAACCGCGCTTGGTCGGCCGGCAGGACCGTCACCTGGAAGCTCTTGGTGATCGTGTCCGCGTCCGGCGCCGAGATCGACGCCGTGACCGTGCCCGTGACCCGTTCCGTGCTCGTGAGCTTCCGGTCGGAGACCGTGAGCCCGGCGCTGGTGGTGCTCCACGCCGTGGTGACTCCGTCGACGTCCACCGAGGGCAGGGTGTCACCCGAGGCCAGGACGGTGGGCAGCACCAGCAGGTCGGCGAGCGCCGTCACCACGTCCGCCCGGGCCGGGACGGTGATGGTGAAGTCCTTCGTCACGCTGCGACCGTCGCGGGTCAGGGTGGCGGTCAGGACCGCGGACCCGCTGTCGGCGGCCACGGTGACGGCGCCCTCGGCGGTCACGACCGACGCGTCGCTGGTGGCCCAGCTGACGCTCACCTCGTCGCCCATGGTCGCGGGCAGGGTCAGATCGGTCGCCACAGCCGAGGTGTCGCCCAGTGAGAGCCGCTCCCGGGCCGACGCAAGGACGAAGGCGTCGTCGGCAGCGACGTCCTGCACCTGAGCGTCGCTGAGCGCCTCGCGGTGGATGGTGAGCTCGCGGAACGCGCCCTTGAAGGCCTGGTCGGCGGTGTAGCCGGACCGGCCGAGGTAGCCCAGCAGGGTGTCGGTCGCCGCGAACTGCGCGAAGGTGCGTGTCTTCGCGACCGTGCCGACCTTCACCCCGTCGACGTAGGAGGTCAGGGTCCCGGAGGTGAACACCGTCGTGTAGTTCACCCAGGTCCCGCGCTTGCCGGTGGTGTTCGGCCCGGAGACCTGGACCTCCGTGGTCCAGGGCTGTGTGGCGTTGACGCTGTTGGTGATCACCGACCGAGCGTTGCCGTTCGGTGCGGTCGGGTTCAGCAGCCAGTAGTTGGTCGGCAGGTTGTTGACCGGCGGTGTGCCGAAGGACAGGGCGGCGCCGTTGCGCGCCGGGCTGTCGCTCTTGACCCACACCGAGACCGTGAGGTCCTCACCGAGGCCGCTCACGAGGTTGTCGGGCAGGGCGACGTAGTTGGTCGAGGAGTTCGCTCCCCCGGGGAGCGCGAGCGCACCGTCGGTGAAGCTCACCGAGCCCACCGCCCTGGCGTCCTGGTCCCCGACCGTCTCCTCGAGGTTCGTGGCGAGCGGGTAGTGGATGTCCGGCGCGGGGACCATCGTCGTGGTGAGCTGCACCGGCGCCGTCGCCGGGCCGTACCCGGCGCTGTTGCGAGCGGCGACGGTGACGGTGTACGTCGTGCCGGGCTGCAGGCCGGTCACCGACGCCGACGTGCCCGTGACCTCCATCTCCGTCACCTGCTCGTCGTCCTTGAGGACGCGCACGCGGTAGCCCGCGATGTCGGCGCCGCCGTCGTCCTCCGGCGCGGTCCACGTGACGAGCGCGCCTGCGCTGGACCGCTGGCTGACCACCGGCGCACCCGGTGCGCCGGGCGGCTCGACCGGCTCCGCTTGGACATGCACGGTCACGGTCACGTCGCGCTCGGCGGGCAGCTCCTCCTCCGCGGTCAGGTTGAGCACCGGAGCGCCCGTGGCGTCGAAGTGCACGGTCCGGACCCGGGCATGACGGCTCGGGTCGGTGAGACCGCCGTCGGTCGTGTCCGCGGTGGTGCGTGAGTGGTACGCGATGACCGGGTTGCCAAGCTCGTCGACGCTGAAGGAGTTGTGGCCCGGGCCGGTCTGTCCGGCGGGCAGGTCCGCAGTCGACAGCAGGGGGTGGTTCGTCTTCTTCCACGACGAGGGGTCGAGCAGGTCGGCGTTCGCGTCGGCGGTGAGCAGGCCCACGGCGTACTTGTCGTCGACGGTGGCGCCCGAGTAGGTCACGTAGAACCTGTCGCCGCGCTTGATGACGGCGGCACCTTCATCGATCTGCTGGTTGGTGCTGGTGTTGCCCTCCCACGCCAGGTCCGGGTAGGCGATGATCCGCGCGTTCGAGATCAGCTGCCGCGGGTTGGCGGGGTCGATCTCGGCCATCAGCAAGGCGGAGGACGGAGCGGCCTGCGCCCAGATGACGTAGTAGCGGCCCTCGTGCTCGAAGGAGGTCATGTCGAGCGAGAAGCTGGCGAAAGCGAGGCTGTCACCGGCCTTGGGCAGCATCGCCCCGACCTCGACCCAGTTGGCCGGGTTCATCAGGTCACCGCCGGTGTGGCGAAGCATCATCGGCCGGATGTCGAAGACGTTGCTGCTGCGGGACGCGGTGAAGAGGATGTACCAGCCGCCGTTGATCTTGGCGAGCTCGGGCGCCCAGACATACCGCTGAAGCGCCGAGTTCTCCTCGTCCCAGAGGACGACCTCGGGAGCGTCGGTCAGGCCGTCGATGGTGCTGGCGCGACGGAGCACGACCCGGTCGTAGCCCTCGGGGTTGCTGCCGACCTGCGGGTAGGACGCGGTCAGGTAGTAGTTGCCGTCGTCTCCCTTGGTGAGGTCGGGGTCGGCTCGCTGGTGCGCGAGCTTCTCGGGGTACGACGTGCGGCCGACCGTGCCGCGCACGACGTACTCGCCTGGTGTGTCGGTGTCGACGGCGGCCACGTCGGCAGGGTCCCAGGTGACCGGCTGGACGATGTCGGCACCGCCGTTGCTGTAGGTGACGCTCGCTCCCTTGGGCAGCTTCAGACTGCCGCCGACCGGCACCGTGACGTCCTCGACCGGTCGGACGCCGGTGGCGCGCATCCGGGTGTAGGCACGACGCACGCTCGCGAGCTCGCTCGCGGTGACGCCGATGCTGGAGGCCTCCAGCGCCCCGGCAGGGAACGTGCCGACGGCGGGCGCCGGCAGCGGGTCGACCTCGACTGGCGCGGAGAAGGTCGAGAAGTTCGCGGTGCGGACCTGGTAGGTCTTGCCGTCGCCCAGGGCGACGAACGTCAGGCGGTAGGCGGCGATCCCGTTGTCGTAGGCGACGTGAACCGACCTCGCGTTGAGGCCCTGGCTGTTGAACGACACGAGCCGCTGGTTGGTGAACGTGGCGAGGTCGGCCGAGTCGTAGACGAAGACCGTCGAGCTGTTGCTGTCGGAGGTCGCCACCACGCCGAAGCTGCCGTCGGGCTTGCGGAACGGCGTGGGCGACCCGAGCTTCTGGGTGAAGCTGTCCGGGTAGCGGACCGGGCGCCCGTTGTGGAGCGCGGTGTACGACGTGCTCGCGCCGTCCGTATGGGCCAGGTGGATCGCGTCGGTGCGGTTGGTGTTGCCGGACTGGATGTAGGTGCCGATCCGGCCGGCATCGGCCGGCAGCACGTGCAGGTCGAAGGCGCGGGTCGCGCTGTGGCCGTCGCGAGAGAAGGTCGCGGTCAGGGTCACCGGCGTCCGGGCCTCCGGTCGGTTGACGGAGCCGTCGGCGGCCAGCACCTCCGGCGCGGAGGACGACCACGCCACGTCGACGCCGTCGACCTGGCCCTTCAGGACGATGTCGTGCACCACCTCGCTGATCGCGACGTCGTATGCGGCCGATACCCGGGCGACATCGGCGGCGGGGTCGTCGGCGAGGACGGTGACGGTGAACTGGCGGGTGACCTGCTTACCGCCCTTGCTGAGGACTGCGGTCAGGGTGACCTGGACGTCGTCGCCGCTCGGACGGGTGACCGTCCCGTCCGGATCCACGACCGCCGGAGCCGAGCTGGTCCAGCGGACCTGTGACCCGCTGGACCCGACGGTCGGGAGCGAGAGGTCGGACGCCGTCTCCTCCGGGACACTGAGCGCCGCGGCATCCGAGGCGACCTGCTCGTAGGCGTACTGGGCGGCGACCGTGGCGTCGCTGAGGCCCTTGGTGTAGACGCGGACGTCACGCACGCCGCCCTTGTAGAAGGCGTCGGGATAGGAGGAGCGCCCGATGTAGCCGGCCAGGTTGCTGCCGAAGCTGCTCAACGGGGTGCTGTGGGAGACGGACCCGACCTTGGCGCCGTTGTAGTAGCCCGTGATCTTGGTCGGCTCGATGACCGTCGTGAAGAGACTCCACACACCGGCCGCCGTGATCGGGCCGGCGATGCCGCGGCTCGCCGTGGTGGGCGAGATGCCGGTCTCGGTGCCCCAGGGTGCCGTGGAGCTGACGGTCCCCGTGGTCATGACGGTCTTCAGGCGGCCGCCGGGGTTCCTGGGGTTGAGCAACCAGTAGCGCGAGGGCGGGTTCTGGGTGGTCCCGAAGAACATCGCGGCGTAGTTGCCGGCGGCGGTCTCGTTCTTGAGCCAGGCCGAGATCGTGACCGTGTCCTGGCCGTTCAGCAGGCCGGTCGGCAGTTCGACGTACGCCGCTCCGGAGCCGTTCGCTCCGCCCGGCAGGTTCAGCGACTCACCCGACACCGTGGCACCCGCACCCCGAATGGTGGCGGCGTGACCGTTGCCCGACACGTCGGGGACCGTGCTTCCGGCCGCCGTGGCGACGCCGGAGAACTGCCACGAGGCGAGCAGGTCCAGGTCGACGGTGACCGCGTCGGAGGGCGCAGAGGTCGTGGCGCCGTCGGCTCCGAGTGCCGTGACGGTCGCGGTGTACGTGCCGTCGTCGAGGCCCGCGAAGGTGTGCGTCAGGACCCCGGGAGCCACTTCGTACGACGCGACGACCGACTCCCCGGCGCGCAGCTCGACGAGGTAGCCGGTGACCGGGTCGCCGGCGGGAGCCGTCCACGTCACCGACACCGACTCACCGTCGGTGGTGACCCCCGGCTCGGCCGGTGCCTCAGGCGCCGCCGAGGCCGAGGTCGGGCTGACCAGACCGACGAGCAGGAGGGCGAGGACTGTCATCGCCACCAGGAGCGGAGCGAGACCGGCTCGTCGGGATGCGGGGATCGTCATGGGTCAGCAGGCTCCTCGGAGTGACGGACGACCGGCCACAGGGGTGTGACAGCCGACACAGTGGGCTATTGTTAGCGCTCTCATTGGGTGCGGTCAAGCGCCGGTCTCGCTGTCGGCCTTTGCGCCGCGCCAACACGGAAAGCGCCGTCTCAGCGCGCGAATTTGCCGACTGAGGCATGCTCCGCCCACACAGACGCCGGATTGTTAACGTTCACATCCTGGCATGCGACTGGCTCCTGCCCAGTACGTTCCGACGGCGCCTGGCAGCGACTGGGTTGTCAGGCAATCCGGCCCAGGCCATTGCGCACCCGCGTCTGCGCGGGATACCAAGGGGGTCGCCCCGCGACCCGGGGCAGCTACCTATCGGGAGGTATTCATGCGCAAGCGCACGCTTGTCGCGACCGCGGTCGGTGCGGTCGTCGGCGTTCTCGGGATCGGAGCGCTCACGGCGCCCGGCGAGGCGCACCCCAACCACGACGGTTCCGGGAAGGAGGCCGGATTCGACCTCGTCACCGAGTCGCCCAGCCCGGGCGGCGTACCCATGGAGCGGATGTCCGACATCCGCTGCGAGGACCAGATGGCCGGGATCTTCCCGTGCCACAAGACCGACCTCAAGTCCTTCATCCCGCTCACCGAGTTCGACTCGGTATGGGCCAACGACGTGTGGGGATGGACCGATCCCCAGACCGGTCGGGAGTACGCACTCGTCGGCCTGTTCGAGGGCACCGGCTTCGTTGACATCACCGACGCGTCCGACCCGGTCGTGCTGGGCGTCCTTCCCACGCACACCCGTGTTCGCAGCGGCGGGATCTGGCGCGACATCAAGGTCTACCGCGACCACGCCTACATCGTCAGCGAGAACGCCGGCCACGGCATGCAGGTCTTCGACCTGACCCGCCTGCGCGGGGCAACGGAGAAGCAGGCGTGGACCGAGGACGGATGGCTCGGCGGCTTCGGCCAGGCGCACAACCTCGCCATCAACGAGGACAGCGGCATGGCCTACGTCGTCGGCTCGACCCGCGGTGTGACCGCATGCGGCGCGCCCGGCAACGGCGGTCCGATCATCGTCGACCTCTCGGTGCCGGACGCTCCCGCGGTCGCGGGTTGCTACCTCGGCGACGGCTACACCCACGACGTCCACTGCGTGACCTACCACGGCCCGGACACCGCCTACACCGGCCGCGAGATCTGCTCGGCGTCCAACGAGGACACCGTCACCGTGCTGGACGCCACCGACCCGACCGACGTGAAGCAGCTGGCCCGGGTCCCGTACGAGACCTCGTCGTACACCCACCAGGGCTGGTTCACCGAGGACCACAGCCACTTCCTGATGGGTGACGAGCTCGACGAGCTCAGGGGGACCGTCGAGGAGACGACGACCTACGTCTTCGACATGACCGACCTCGACGCACCCGAGCTGATCGGCACCGGCAGCAGCGGACTGGACTCGATCGACCACAACATCTTCATCAAGGACGGCATCGCCTACGAGTCCAACTACACCTCGGGCCTGCGGATGTTCGACCTGCACAAGGTCGCCGACGGGCGGCTCAAGCAGGTCGGCTGGTTCGACGGCCATCCGGCCGACGACGAGACCAAGTTCGCCGGCACCTGGAGCAACTATCCCTACTTCGAGTCCGGGAACGTGGTGTTCACCGGCGTCGAGGAGGGCCTGTTCGTGGTGCGCCCGAGGGTGGACGCGCGCGGACCGAGCTGACACCCGGACACCGCCACCGGATCGGCCCGACCCGTCGTCTCCCACGGCGGGTCGGGCCGGACCGGCCCGGCCTGTCGTCTCGCGTCCTCGGCGCGGGACGCTAGGTTGCACCGATGGAGTGGTTGCTGCGAGCGGTCGGCGCGCTCGTCGTGGTGATCGTGCTGCGGGACATCTTCCACACCCTGTGGCATCCGCAGGGCATGGGCTCATTGGCACGAGGAGCGATCAGGGTGGTCTGGCGCGGGCGGCGCCTGATCGGCCGTCGTCGCCGCGAGCTGATCGGGCCACTGGGAATGCTGCTGGCGGTCGGTCTCTGGACGGCCCTGACGATCAGCGGATGGGCCCTGATCTACCTGCCCTCGATGTCCGAGGGGTTCAACTTCGAGGAGTCCCTGCGCCCCGACCAGTCCTCGGAGGCCGTCAAGGCGGTGTACTTCTCGATGGTGACGGCGTCGACGCTGGGGTTCGGCGACATCACCCCGGCGAGCAGCGAGCTGCGGCTGCTGGCACCGGTCCAGGCGTTCATCGGCTTCGTCCTGCTGACCGCCGCCATCTCGTGGATCCTGCAGATCTATCCGGCGCTCGGACGACGACGAACCGCCGCGGTGCACCTGCACGCCCTCGCCGCCGACGACACTGCTGACCTCGTTCGCAACGGCGACACCGGCATCGCCAGCAGCATCCTCCACGCGGTGAGCCGGGATCTGGCTGGGGTGGCGGTGGACATGGCGCAGTATGCCGAGAGCTACTACTTCGTCGAGGACGACGAAGCCACCTCGTTGGCGTCGAACCTGCCCTATGCACTGACCCTCGTCGAAGCCGGCACCGGATCAGCGTCGCGCGAGGTCCGCAGTGCTGCACGGGTCCTGCGCTCCTGCCTCCAGCAGGTGACCGACCGGGTGGCCCTCAGCCACCTGGGCGTCGACGGGTCCGTCGAGGAGATTCTGCACGCCTTCGCCGAGGACCACCGCGGACCGGCCTGACCAGCCTCCTGCGGACACCGGCAGCGGCGCCTCTCAGGCGTCGACCACCCGGTCCGCGTCGATGATCGGCGTGATCCACGACTGATGGGTCGTGCTGTTCTTCGTGATCGCCAGCAGCTCGTCCATGTGCGGCTCGAGGCCGGTCACCTTGTCGAGCGGCACACCGATGATCAGCTGGAAGCCCAGGCCCCGCCACGCCTGCACGGCCCGGCCGGCGAACTCGGAGTCGGCCTTCACGAAGCCCTCGTCGAGGAACACCGGCGCGAACCGCGGCCGGGAGCGCATCTCGTCGCCGAGCCGGAACCGCAGCGCGGAGCCGACGATGAAGGCGACCAGCTCCTGGCTCTCGCCTCCGCTCTTCTCCCCGAGGGTGCGGTACGTCGCCCGCAGCTCCCCGGTCAGCGAGTCGTAGCGCTCGGCGCTGATCTCGACGTGACGGCGGACGTCGAGCAACCGGTCACGGTCGGTCGGGGCGCCGTCGCCCCCTTGCGCCGGCCTGCGCAGCTGCTCCATGAAACGGCTCAGCTCGGCGAACCGCCGCTCCAGGTCCGCCTCCCCCAGCTCGGTCGGGGTGCCCGCCGACAGTGCGCGCAGGTCCTTCATGAACACCTGGACGTGCGCGGGAGACAGTCGCCGGAGCCGGATGCGCAGCCGGTCGCCGGCACCGCCGAACTCGAGCCGTCGCAGGATCGCGTTGATCGGCTCCAGCCGGTCCTCGATCTCCTCGACCGAGGCGGCCATCGCGCCGACCAGCGGCACCAGGTCCTGGCCGCTCCACTCGGTCAGTCGGCGTCGCCACTCCGAGCGCCGCTCCGCCAGCCCCTTGCCGCGGATCTCGTCGAGGATCCGCGCGTAGTCGGCGTACGAGTCCGGTGTCGCACCGAGGTTCGGCGAGTCCCACTGGAACTTGTAGTGCCGGAAGATCAGCGCCAGCTCGTCGTCGACCCGCTTGATCTCCGCCTCGGCATCGGCGACGGCGGTCCTCAGCCGCTCCCCCAGCCGGTGGGAGTTCTCGGTGAAGCGGTCGAGGTCGTCGGGGTCCGCGGGAGCCACCGCCGCCGCGAGCTCGGCGGTCAGCGCGGCGTCCTGCTCGTCGGTGAGCACCACCGTGCCGCTGCGCTCCATCGCCTCGAGCCGGTCCTTGACCAGGTCCTCGTCGTCGACCAGCGAGCCGTGTGCGTCGTTGAGCTCGCGCTGCCGCTGCTCGAGCCCGAACCGCCTGCGGCGGGCCTGCTCGAGCTGCTCGGCCAGCTTCTCGATCTGGGACTGCAGCACCTGAAGCTGGTCGTCGGAGGCCAGGATCTCGGCTCGGCGCCGCTCCAGCTCGGCGATCCGCCGCTCACTGCCCTCCACGTCGAGGTCGTCGAAGCGGGCGACCGCGACGGCGTCGTACGACGCCCGCTGCTGCTCCAGCACGCTGGTCTGCCGGTCCAGCTCGGCCACCTCGGCGCCGATCGCAGCCAGTTCCGCCTCGAGCGTGGTCAGCTCCTGGTCGAGCTCGGCGATGGCGTCCTCGTTGGAGAAGCCGATGATGTTGCGGGTGTCGCTGCGACCATGGGCACCGCGGCGACCGTTGCGGGTCTGCCCCGCGAGGGTCACCCGGAACCCGCCACCTGCCAGGCCGTCGGCAGTCTCCACGCACAGCGCGTTGCGGGACGGCTCCGCCACGTGCGCCTGCACCCAGCCGGAGAACGGCGAGTCCTTGTACGCCAGCTTGCCGGCGATCCGCTCCGGGTCGGCCGGGCCGAGGTCGGGTAGGTCGAGCTCGACGCCCTCGAAGGTCAGCCGGCCCCGTAGCCGCAGCCCGTCGATGGCGGCGGAGAACTCGTCCAGCCGGTCGAGCGGGACGAGCATCAGTCGGGCGGTGCCGCCCAGCACGGTCTCGATCGCCGTGCGCCATCGCGCCTCCTCGGGCGCGACGTCGATCAGCTCCGCCACGAACGGCAGCTCCGTCACGGTCAGCCCACTGGCCTGCGCGACCTCCGCCCGCAGCTCGTGCATCCGCGCCGGCACCCGGCCGGCGCGGCTCTCCAGCGACGTGCGCTCGGCGCGGAGCTCGCTCTGCCGCTGGTGGAGCGGGAAGCTGCGCCGCAGGACCCCGTCGCGGTCCCGCTTGATCCGCTCCTGCTCGCGCTGCCAGCCGGCGAGCCACTGGCGCGCGTGCAGCTGCAGCACCGCGAACGCCTCGGAGGACATCAGCGCCGCCTCGACGTCGGGTGCGTGCGCGTCGCTGACGTCGATCAACGGCAGCAGCCGCTCCTGGAGGACGGCCCGCCTGCCCAGCCGGTCCTCGCGGACCACCTGCTCCTGCTCGAGCGAGAGACCGAGCGACTGCAGGGTCGACCCACCGGCCGCGCGGTGCGCCTCCTTCGCCGCCTCGAGGTCGCCCAGGAGCGCCCCCTCGACGGAGGCGGTCGCGGCGAGCTCGCCCGCGGTCGTCGTACGCGCCTCGCGGTTGGCGACCACCGCGGCCTCGACGAGCCGCAGGTGGGTGCGCAGCAGCCACCTGCGAAGCGGAGTGTCGCCGGAGAGCGTCACCCCGTAGGAGTCGAGCTCCGCCAGTCTCCTGGTCGCGACGAGCTTGCGCTCCTGGAGGTCCGTGATCGGCTCGAGCAGCTCGAGCTTCTGCTCCTCGGTGCGCATCGCGGAGTAGGCCGCGTCGAGATCGTCGAAGTGCTCGATGGCACGGTCTGCCGCGGCGTACGTGGCGGGCCGCTCGAGCACCATGTCCTTGTAGAGCTCGTCGACGCTGCGCACCTGGTTGCCGGCCTGGATCCGGGCCAGCAGCCGCAGCGCCTTCGCTCCGTCGCCGTTGGCGCCGATGCCGAGCCGGGCGTGCAGCACCGCGGAGTACTCCGCGTAGGTGCGGTGCACGCGGATGCCCGGGAAGAGCTTCTTCAACGTGTTGGCGTGGAAGCGCTCGGGCACGGCGACCTCGAGCGTCTCCAGCGACAGCGACCCCTCGTAGGTGGCGAGCTGCATCTGGACGTCGCCGGAGCGGGACGCGCGGCGCGGCACGTAGTAGGTCCGCAGCGCGGTGAACCGACCGCCCTGGTCGTTGACGAAGGTCATCGCCACCGCGCCCCAGGTGTCGGAGCCCTTGCCCCTGAGCAGCTTCTCCACGGGGCGCCCGGTCAACGGGTCGTCGATCACGTCGACCGCACCACGCAGGTAGGAGAGCAGGTTGCGCTGGCCGACGCCGCGGGCGCGACCGGCGACCGCGTCGTTGGAGGCGCCGTTGAACTTGGTGTCCGACGGCATCATCAGCGCGGTGTAGGCGTCGAGGATCGTGCTCTTCCCGACGCCCGAGGCGCCGGAGATCATGGTGGCGTCGCCGCGCAGCGGGACGGTGGTCCGGCCGCTGAAGCCGCCCCAGTTGACCAGCTGGAGGAGCGCGGCGCGCCACTGCATGGTGTCGTCGGCCGGGGTCGCGACGGACTGCTGCTCGAAGAGGCCGTCGGCCTTCTCGTTCTCGAGCTGCTCGACCTCGTCGATGCTCATCCCTGCTCCTCCCCTGACTCGTCGAAGAGGTCACCGGGCTCGTCCTCGGCAGGCTGCACCTCGGTGCCGTTGGCGCGCTGCAACGCCTCGAGCAGCTCCTGGAGCAGCTCGAGCGGCAGCAGCGGCTCGACCGCCTCACTGATCTCGTACCGCTCGTCGCCGGCGGTGCCGATGAGCAGGCCGGCCTTCACCACGCTCAGCACCGCGTTCCGTGCCCGCTTCTCGTCGCCGGCCTCGTCGGTGGCATGACCGGGCCGAAAGCTCGCGACGTACTCGACGATGTCCTCGCGGTCGATGAAGACCCGGGAGTCGCCGCTCGCCAGCCCGGCCCGGAGCCGGTCGCGCAGGTGGACGAGGACCAGCGTCTCCTCACGGGACCACGCGGCGTCGTACAGCAGCGTGGGGAAGCGACTGCCGGTCTCGGACGTCGCCTGGCGCTTCCACGCCACCTCGCGGCCGCGGTCGATCTGCAGGTCCAGGAACAGGTCGTTGAGCCGCGACCGGAGGATCCGCTCGTGCTCCACCAGCACCCGCCAGTCGCGCGGGTGGGTGCGCGCGCTGATGAAGCGCTGCTTGAGGAGGGTGACCAGGGCGTGGCGCTGGCCGTACTCGAGGCCGCCCTCGTCGCCCTCGAAGAGGGAGACCGAGGCCTCGTCGACGACGTCGAGGTCGTGGTCGTCGAGCTCGGGGACCGTGGTCATCGGGACTCACTCTCGTGCAGGTCGGGGTCGGGCAGGGGCGTGCGCGGTACGGCGAAGGTCCGGCGCGAGCCGTCGTGGCGGACGGCGGCGAAGGGCTCGACGTCGTTCTCGGTCCGCCACCCGCGGTCGGCGGCGAGGTGCAGGAGCCCGAAGATCTCGACCGGCCGTCGCAGCGACGGCTCGAGCCCGTCGAACAGCTCGCCGAGCGAGCCGGCCGGGAGCAGGTCGGAGAGGGAGACGGCGTCCTCCAGCCGCCGGCGCAGCGCCGACAGCTGCGGACCGCCGTGCGCCATCAGCTCGGCGAGGGACAGCGTCGGGGCGTCGCCGGCGTCGGCCGGGCTGATCCGCTCCGGGAGCACATCGTCGGCCGGGTCGTAGAACCGCTCGCGGAGGTGGTCGACGGTGACTCGCGCCGGCAGCAGCGGCACGTCGTGGGTGGCGCGCGGACCGGTGGTCGACATCCAGGTCATCAGCTCCGACTCCACCTGGCGCAGGGTCTGCTCGAGCTCCCGGTCGCGGGCGGCGTCGTGGGAGACGATGTACTCCTTCAGCGTCGCCGTCACCCTGCTGCGCTGCGCGAGGACCCGGTCGAGCCCGTCGCGGACGAGCTTGACCGTGCCCCGCAGCTCGGCCCGGTCGGCGTCGCCGAGGATCCGGTCGGAGAGCGGGTGCTCCAGCAGCGCGGTCAGGTCCTCGCGGAGCTGGGTGACCAGGGCGTCGTCGCGCAGCAGCGCGAACGCTCCCTCGAAGGCACGGCCCTCGTGGGTGGCCGTCATCAGGGCGTCCGCGCGGGCGAGGTAGTCGTCGATGACGTCCCCCGCCGGGCGGTCCTCGGCGCGGAAGGCAGCGAGGATCTCGGTCCGGATGGTCGCGAACCGCTCCTCCACCCGCGCGAAGTCGCTCGGCAGCGCGGAGATCAGTGACAGCAGCTCGGTGAACCCCTCGAGCATGTAGTCCTCGGTGGCACTCACCAGCTCCGCGCCGTCGACCAGCCGGTCGCGCTCGGCCTTGAGCCGTGCGATCTCGTCGTTGAGGATCGTGACCCGGGCGGTGCGGTCGGGGTTGGCCTCGGAGTTGAACCGCCGCACGGTGCCGAGGATGGTCGCGATCCGGTGCTCGCTGAGGGTGGCCCGGTCGCGGGCGAGGTTCTTGACCAGCTCGAGCGCCTGCTGGGCGTGGGAGGTCAGCGAGTAGACCTCGTTGCCGGCCTCGTCCAGCGAGCGCACCAGCCATTGGCCGCGCATCCACCGGCGGCACAGGTCGTGGCCGCTGCCGGTGGGGACCTCGGTCTCGCCCGAGAGCCGGACCGCGGCGAGGTGCTCCTCGACCTGGGCGTGGAGCCGGGCGGTGGGGATGGGCTTGTTGTTGCGTCCGAACGCGGCGCGGAAGATCGTGATCACGACCGGCGCCTGCCGCTGGTGGAGCAGGGTGAGGGTCGGCTGCGCGAAGGCGCCCTTGACCCGTGCCAGCTCCCCGGCGATCTCGCTCATCTCGGTGCCCTCCCTGGCGTGCTGCTCTCCTGCGGCCACGCTCGCGAGGCGCAAGCATTACAGAGGGGGGCGAGGCTCCCGGACGTGGGCTGGGACGCCTGGGGGTCTAGTCGAGGAGCGCGACGTCGAGCGGCGGCAGTGCCCGGATCTCACCGGCCACCTTCTCGGCGCGCCGGGCGATGGCCGGGGTGACGAGGGCCTGCTCGACGGTGGCTCGCACCAGCTCGACGTCACCGTCCTCCGGCATGCGCATCACGAAGGGCTGGCCGCCGGCCGCGAACCCGACGCCCGCGGTGTCGATGGCGACGGCGTTGGCGTTCTGGTCGGCGAAGAGAGGCACCACGACCTGGGGGGTCCCGGCGGCGAGGGCGTCGAGGGTGGTGCCGGAGCCGCCGTGGTGCACGATCACCGCCGCCTCGGAGAGCACGGCGGCGTGGTCGGCCCAGGCCCGGACGTCGACGTTCGAGGCGGCCGGCGTGACGATGCCCGGATCGAGGTCCTTGCCCACCGTGAGCAGCGCCCGCACGGGTAGCGGCTCGAGCGCGGCAGTGAGGACGCCGTACCAGGGCAGCAGGTGGTTCATGGTCGGCGCGACGGTGCCGAGCGTCGCGTAGACGAAGTCGGGCGCGACGGACCGGTGGGTCTCCTCGGCGAACCGGTAGCGGGCGGTGGCCGGATAGATGGGCGGGTCCAGCGATGCGGGGAAGCGGGTCAGGAACGGCGACGCCGCGACCAGCTCGGTGGTGCCGGGCTCCCAATCCTCGAGGATCGGGGACGCCATGGACAGCAGCTGCGCGTCCTCGGCGGCGAGGCTGATCGCGATCCGGACCTGCGGGACGCCGGCTCTGCCGGCGCACACCGCTGAAGCCCACTCCATCGGATCGCGGAGGACCAGGTCCGGCTGGAAGTCGTCGATCACCGCCCCGACCGGGTCGAGCATCGCGCCGGCGTTGTGCCGAGTGAAGATCTCGCCCTCCACCATCTGTTTCGCCTCGGCCGGTGCCAGCTGGTAGACCCGGCCCCAGAGCGGTCCGACCACCGCCGGGTCGGCCTCGGCACCCGGCGCGAACGCCCACTCGCGCACCGACTCCTCCAGCGCGGGCGGCCCGAGGACGAGGACGTCGTGGCCGGCGGCCGCGAACGCGCGCAGCCAGGGCTTCATCGGAGTGAAGTGCCCGGCGCCAGTGGTGCTGCAGGCCAGGACGCGCATGGGTCGAGCATGCCTGGTTTCCCGACGCGGCGCACGAGCCCGGCGTTGCGGGCGCGGTGACCTCGCCGTCGGTCGAGCTGGCCCGGGCGTAGGCACGCCGACTCGGACGCTGCTCGTGGATACCCCGCGACGGTCAGCTCGGTGGCCCGGTGACGTGCGGCATCCCCGCCAGCGGCGCCCCGGCCACGGTGACGACGCCGACCACCTCGGCGGAGGCTCCCAGCCAGGTCGACCCGCGGTCGGAACGCAGGACCCGGCGACCGAGCTGGAGGTCGAAGACGCCGACCTTCAGCCGGCCGCCCTCGCGGGTGAGGACCACGTCGCCACGTCGTGGTCGCCGGCCCGCCGGCTCGACCAGCAGCTCGGTGCCCGCCGGCCAGCCGCGGGAGGCGAGGGCATCGGTCCGCAGCCGCAGCCGAACCCGGTCAGGCGCTGCCGGAGGCCGGACCGGCTCGTGCACCTCCTCATCCGGCCTCCCGACCGACCGCGTCGGCGGGAGGTCGAACGGCAGGCACTCCTGGCCCTCGCCCACACCTCGCTTCGAACGCACGTTCGAAGCGTAGCGGGTGTCGGCTCAGTGGTGGCGGCGCTTCCGCACCACCCATGCACCGAGGCCGATCGCGGCCAGCCCTGCGGCGACGACCCGCGGCCGGTCCTGCCAGCGCGAGTACTCCTCGGTGACCTGCGGCCACGCCTCGCCGATCGCGACCGCGGCGTCCTCGGGCGTCGCCTCCAGGCCCTCGACGGAGACCGGCGTGCCGAACACCACCCGCACCTTGCGGGGCAGCGGCCAGCGCCGCTTCTCCGTGCCGGTGATCGTGGCGGGGACCAACGGGGCGCCGGCCTCGATCGCCAGCCGCGCCGCGCCGCGCTTCGGGGTACCCAGCCCCTCCTCGCGAACCCGGGTGCCCTCGGGGAAGAGCGCGAGCGCGTCGCCCCGTCGCAGGATCGCCAGCGCGGTCTCGAGCGCTTCGGGATCGGACGCACCGCGCTGGACCGGGAAGGCGCCGAGGCGCAGGAACACGCGCGCCATCGGTCCGTCGAAGTGCTCGGCCTTGCCCATGAAGTGCACCGGCCTGCGCAACACGATCGCGATGAAGAACGGGTCCCAGAAGCTCTTGTGGTTCGGGACGATCACGACCGGTCCCTTCCCCGGGACGTTCTCCCTGCCCGTCGCAGTGAAACCGCAGACGATGCGCAGCACGAAGGCCGCGGTGTACTTCACGAGCAGGTACAGCGGCCCGCTCACACCCATCTCGCGGGCGATCCGGTGGGCGTCTTCGTTCGGCGTGGACACACCACCATCCTCGCGCGAGACCCAACCGAGGGACCACCGCTCATCGGCGCGCCGCACGACCTACTCTCATGCCGTGGAGCCACTCGGCCAGTACCCCGACCCGGCGCACGTCGTCGCCCACCTCAGCGACCCGCACCTGCTCGCTGACGCCCTCCAGTACGGGGTCATCGACACCGCGGCCCGTCTCCGGCAGGCGCTGAGCCGGCTCGGTCGGCTGCCGACGCCACCCCAGGCGCTGGTGTTCACCGGTGACCTCGCTGACCTGGCCGAGCCGGCGGCGTACGAGAAGCTCCGCGAGATCGTCGACCCCGTCGCCGCCGACCTCGGCGCCGAGGCGGTGTGGGTGATGGGGAACCACGACGAGCGCCGCGCCTTCGCTCGAGGCCTCTACGGCGCGGACGGCGACGCACCTCAGGACCGGGTCCACGACATCGCCGGGCTGCGCATCGTCGCGCTCGACACGACCGTCCCCGGGTGGCACCACGGCGAGCTCTCCGACGGGCAGCTCGACTGGCTGCGGGCCGTCCTCGCCGAGCCGGCGCGCCATGGCACCCTGCTCGCGATGCACCACCCGCCGATCCCGGTGCCGATGCTCCGGCTCGCCGAGCTGATCGAGCTGCACGACCAGCCTCGTCTGGCCGAGGTGGTCGAAGGCTCCGACGTGCGCGGGATCCTCGGCGGCCACTTCCACTTCACGTCGTACTCGACCTTCGCCGGCGTCCCGGTCTCGGTGGCCTCGGCGACCTGTTACAGCTCCGAGATCCTGCCCGACCGACGGCTGCTGTCAGCCGTCGACGCCCACCAGTCCTTCACCATGCTCCACCTCTACGACGACCGCGTGGTCCACTCCGTCGTGCCGATCGCGGACGCGGCGGAGGTCAGCGGATACGGCTTGGAGATGCTCGAGCCGTTCGGGTCGCTGAGCGCCCGGGAGCGCTTCGAGATGGTCGCCAGCAAGGACTCGCCCCTCAACCGACCGCACACGCCCGTCGTTCCCTAGGCTGACGGCGATCACCATGCCGCCCACCCCCGCCGACGCCACCCGCCCCCGCAGGCTGCTGCTCGCCGTCGACGCGCCGTCGCTGCTCCACCGCAACCACCATGCGCGGGCGCACACCCGGCTCAAGGACCGGACCGGCCGGCCCGCGTGGGCGCTGCACGGGATGCTGCGCCAGATCATCGAGTCCATCGACGCCTTCGCTCCGGACGCCGTCATCTTCGGGCTCGACGACCGCACAGCCTCGCTGCGACGGGACCTCTATCCCGACTACAAGGCGGGTCGCGCGGAGAAGGACCCCGACCTCGTCGACCAGCTCGACCGCGCGGGCGCGCTGCTCGACGCACTCGGGCTGGCCACGCTCACGCCTCCGGGCCTCGAGGCCGACGACGTCAACGCCTCGGCCGCGACCTGGGCCTGCGACAACGACTGGAACTGCGTCGTGATCACCTCCGACCGTGACTCCTTCGCCCACATCAGCGAGCACACCCGGGTGCTGCGACTCATCGACGGCGGCATCAGCGGTTCGCCTCTGCTCAACCCCGCCCGCCTGCAGAGCATGTACGGCGTCCCGGCGGAGCACTACCTCGAGTTCGCGGCGGTGCGGGGCGACACCAGCGACAACCTGCCCGGCATCCGCGGGCTCGGTGAGAAGACCGCCGCCGTCCTGCTCTCCTCGATGGGCTCGATGCGGGCGGTCTGGGCTGACGTCGACCACAACAAGGGCCGGGCCGTCGTCGCCGCGCTCGACTCGTGGTGCGCTGAGACCGGCGCACGCCGCGTCGGTGCCACCGTGCTCAAGCACCTCCTCGCCGCCGGCGCCCGCGAGCGCTTCGACTTCAACCTGCGCATGATGTCCGGTCGCACCGACCTGGACCTCGGCCTCACCCCCGACGTCCCTGGCACTCCGGGCCTGCTGCCCCTCGACATCGAGCGCGTCGCGCGCGTCGTCGGCCATCTCAACGTCGAGGCCACCACTGCGCTGGCGATCCGGGTGCTCACCGGCGAGCCCAACTCGGTGCGGGTGCCTGCGCCCTGAGCGGCGAGCCGGCGGTCAGGCCGGATCCCGCGCCGCCTTGCGATCGGTGAGCCTGCCGCGGACGAAGGCGTAGGGGAAGAAGCACATCGGCAGGCCGAGCCCGAGCAGGATCAGCGGGAGGGCCAGGGACCGGCTGTAGAGCTCACCCTCGCCCAGGGTGGCCGAGACGGTCTCGCCGACCTCCTGATCGCCCGACGCCTGGATCGGGCCGGTGCGCTCGACTCCGTCCTCCGTCCAACGGGCGACGCAGTGCTGCCTCGGGTTCCTCCGGGTGCCGGTGATCTCGCAGCTCAGCACCTCGGCCTCGACCCGCTCGCCGAACTGGCGCTGGTAGAGCAACCACCCGCCGGCCCCGACGAGGACCAGCGGGATGAGCAGGACGAGCGCCACGAGGAGGTTGACCACGACCCTCATCGGGAGGGACTCCCGAGGGCGCGAGTCGCTCGTCATGGCCAGATCGTCCCGCGGGTCGCTCACCGTCGGTATGGCCCGGACACTGTCCGAAGGGGTCGCTCCCGCTGCCCTCCGAGCCGCCGGAGCGGCGACCGGTGAGCCGACCGGCCTACCAGGGCGAGGGCTCGTAGTCCTTCACGAAGCAGCCGTACAGGTCCTCGCCGGCCTCGCCGCGCACGATCGGGTCGTACACGCGTGCGGCGCCGTCGACCAGGTCGAGCGGCGCGTGCCAGCCCTCGGCGGCGATCCGCAGCTTCTCCTGGTGAGGTCGCTCGTCGGTGATCCAGCCGGTGTCCACGGCCGTCATCAGGATCCGGTCCGTCTCGAACATCTCCCCCGCGCTGGTGCGGGTCATCATGTTGAGCGCCGCCTTGGCCATGTTGGTGTGCGGGTGGCCGGGGCCCTTGTAGCGACGGGAGAACTGGCCCTCCATCGCCGAGACGTTGACGACGTAGGCGCGCCGAGCACCCGACTGCACCGCCGCGCGCATCGCCGGGCGCAGCCGCGAGACGAGCAGGAACGGCGCGATCGAGTTGCAGAACTGCACCTCGAGCAGCTCCAGCGGGTCGACCTCGTCGACGACCTGGGTCCAGGAGTTGTTGGTCTGCACGTCCGGCAGCAGCCCGCCGGCGTCCACGGCGGTGCCCGCGAGGTGCGCCTCCAGGGACGCGCTGCCGGCCTTGAGGGCGAGTGCCGTCAGGGAGGCGGCGTTGTGCGCGGCGAGCGCGGACTCCGCCGACTCCCCCTCGTGGTGCGCGACCGCATGAGCCTCCAGCGCGCCGGCGATGGCGGCGGGATGCGCCTCGGAGATCCGGTCGAAGGTCACCATCTCGGGCAGCTCACGACCGGGCGGCGCCACCAGCGGCGCCGACTCACCCTCGAGCAGGTGGGAGTAGGCGCCCGGCGAGCGTCGTACGGTCTGGCAGGCGTTGTTGATCAGGATGTCGAGCGGCCCGTCGGCCGCGACGTCCTCGGTCAGCGCAATCACCTGGGTCGGGTCGCGCAGGTCGATGCCGACGATCTTGAGCCGGTGCAGCCAGTCCGCCGAGTCCTCCATCGAGGAGAAGCGGCGCACGGCGTCCTTCGGGAACCGCGTCGTGATCGTGGTGTGAGCGCCGTCGCGGAGCAGCCGCAACGCGATGTACATGCCGATCTTCGCCCGGCCTCCGGTCAGCAGCGCTCGCTTGCCGGTCAGATCCGTGCGCTGGTCGCGCTTGGTGTGGCTCATCGCGGCGCACCGTGGGCACAGCCAGTGGTAGAAGGCGTCGACGAGGGTGAAGTCCTCCTTGCAGATGTAGCACCCGCGCGGGGTGATCAGCTCGCCTGCGAACGACCCCTGCGCGGTCGAGACGAGCGGGATCCCGTTGGTCTCGTCGTCGATCCGCAGCGGCGACCCGGTCGCCGTCTTCTCGATGATCCTCTGGTCGTGCTCGAAGCGCTCGGCGCGGATCTCGGCACGGCGCGCCTTCTTGATCATCTTGTACATGTACGACGCCGCGCGCTTCACCGTGCGCACGTCGTCGTGGTCCGGCGGCAGCTGGTGCAGCTGGTCCAGGACCTTCAGGGTGATCGCGAGCTCGTCGGGGTCGATGCGATCCGACTGCTCGGCGGGCTCGGCGTGTGGCACCGGCGAATCGTACGTGCCGCAGCGGCCAGCCTCGCACTCCACGACGGACGTGCCCGGACGCTGCCGGAAGCCGGCACGCGTCCTCCAGCCCGGGCCGAGACCTCCGAAGGGGGTGCGCGATGACCCGTGGCACTGAGGCGGACGCAGGGGGACCGACTGGCACGACCGCACGCAGCGCAGGTTCGACCGCCTACTGGGTAGCCTGGGCTCGATCGCGCGGCGACCGCCGCGCGTGCTCCGGAACTTCTCCGTTCAACTTCTATCTGTTCGACATGCGCCTGCGCCGCCGGGTCGGCCTCCCGCTCGTCTGACGAGGGACCGCCCATGGACGTCGACCTGCCCGAGACCACGCTCCCCGCCCAGGAGCGCGTCGCCACCGAGGACTGCCCCACCGATCGAGGCGTTCGCGATGCCCGGCATGATCGCCGGGTGATGCGAACCGCGCTCATTGCCGCCACGGCCCTGCTGTCCCTCGCTGCCTGTGGCGGCGGTGACGCGACCGACGAGGAGTCCCTCGCGACCGAGACCGCGCGCAACGGCGACGTCTACAACACCGCCGACGTCGAGTTCGCGACGGCCATGATCCCGCTTCATGCCGAGGCGCTGGCGATGGTCGACGTGTCTCTCGACCGGGACCTCTCCCCCGAGGCCCGCGCGGTCGCCGACGAGGTCCAGATCGAGGCTTCGACGGAGGTCCAGGAGATGACGGCCTGGCTCACGAGCTGGGACAAGCCGATCCCGGAGACCGTCCGCGACCACGTCAACGCCGGCCACGGCGACGAGCATGCCGACGACCACGAGGCCGCCAGCGAAGACCTGGCGGACCTCGAGGCGGCCTCGGGCTCGGAGTTCGAGGCGCTCTGGATCGATTTGATGATCGAGAACCACGAGGAGGCGATCACGGTCGCCGAGACCCAGCAGACGGCGGGGATCTTCGAGCCGGCCGTGGATCTCGCCGGGTCGATCGCGACCGCGCACAGCGACCGCGTCGACCGGCTGGCCGCCCTCCGGGCCGAGTGATCGAGATCGATCACCGGCCCGGGGTGGCCATCACTCCTTGGCGAGCGCCGCCGCGATCTGCTCGATCAGCGCCGGCATGCCGTCCTCCCACTGGAAGCTCAGCGCGGTCGGCGGCGACACCGAGGACACGTCGACCCGTCCGACCACCTGCGCGACCCTGCCGTCCTTGACCGCCGGGATCGCGCCGGCCTTCGGGTCGTCGAGCATGGCCTTCGCCTGCTCCTCGGTGTCGTGGTAGCTGACGATCAGGTCCGCCTCGAGCTCGTCGGCCTTCTCGTAGCTGAGCTCGTAGTAGAACCCGCCCTCGGAGCTGTCGAGCTTCGACACGCTCGGCGCGACGTCGAGGCCGAGCTTGGTGAGGATCGCGACCCGCGGGTCGAGGGCGGTGTAGACCGACAGCACGTTCGGGTCGGCCCAGACGCCGGCCACCGTCCTGCCCTCGAACTCGGGGTGCTTGTCCGCCTCGGAGGCGAGGTAGGAGTCGATGTCGGCGAGGATCTTCTCGCCCTGCGCACCGCGGCCGAGCGCGTTCGCGGTGATCCGGATGGTCTCGTCCCACGGCGTGGTCCAGGCGGCCTCGGGGAAGGCTACGACCGGCGCGATGTCGCTGAGGGTGTCGTACTGCTCCTTGGTGAGGCCGGAGTACGGCGCCAGGATCAGGTCGGGCTCAGCCGCGATGAACTCGTCGTAGGGGACCTCGGCCCCGCCGTTGGGGTCGGTCAGCACCGTCGGGTGGTCGACGCCGGCCTCGTCATAGGCCTCCTCGACCCACGGGAGGAGCTTGTCCTCGCCGACCGTCCAGACCTGCTCGGCGACAGCGACCGGGAAGACGCCGGCGGCGATCGCGGCCTCGGTGGAGCCCCAGCCCCAGGTGGCGACGCGCGTGGGCTCCTCCTCGATCGTGGTCTCGCCGAAGGCGTGCTCGATGACGATCGGGAACTCGTCGGTCGCCGCGACCGTGCTGGTGCCGTCGGTTCCGGCGTCGCTCTCCTGGCCGCAGGAGGCAAGAGCCAGGACCGATGCCAGGCCCGTCACCAGCGCGGTGGTACGGCGAAAGTCACGTGTCGTGCGCACGCGTCCCTCCTCATTGCTCGTGGTTAGGTGAGGATAACCTAACCTACGACGGCGGATGTCCCCCGCCGGGTCCGCCCCTTGGGTACGACGAGGGGCCCTCCGGTCACCGGGTCCACCACCACCTCGGCATCGAGGCCGAACGCGTCGCGTACCGAGTCCACGGTCAGCACGTCGCCCGGGTCACCCTCAGCGACGACGCGTCCGCGGGACATCACGACCAGGTGGTCGGCGTACCTGGCGGCGTGGTTGAGCTCGTGCAGCACCATCACCACGGTCGTTCCCCGCTCCTCGTTGAGGTCGCTGAGAAGGTCGAGCAGCTCCAGCTGGTGGGTCACGTCGAGGTAGGTGGTGGGCTCGTCGAGAAGGACCGCGCTGGTCTGCTGCGCCAGCACCATCGCGATCCACACCCGCTGACGCTGGCCCCCGGAGAGCTCCTCGAGGCGTCGCTCGGCGAGGTCGGCGACACCGGTCGCCACCAGCGAGCGCATCACGACCTCGTCGTCGTCACTGGTGTGCCGGCCGAACCAGCCCTGGTGCGGGAACCGTCCCCGGCCCACCAGCTCCGCGACCCGCACCCCATCAGGCGCGATCGAGGTCTGCGGCAGGACGCCGACCAGCCGGGCGAGCTGCCTGCGCGAGAGGGAGCGCGCATCCTGGCCGTCGACGGTGACCCGTCCGCCGTCGAGCGGGTGCAGTCGGGCGAGTCCGCGCAGCAGGGTGGACTTGCCGCAGGCGTTGGGACCGACGATGGCGGTCACCCTGCCCGGCGGGATCACCAGGTCGAGGCCGTCGATCACCCGGCGCCCCTTGTAGCCGAGGGTGACGCCCTCTGCGTTGATGGCGGTGCTCATGGGGAGACCTTTCGTTCGCTACGGGCCAGCAGCCACAGGAGGTACGGCGCCCCGACGAGCCCGGTCACGATGCCGACCGGGGCAGTGAAGCCCGGCAGCGCGTGCTGCCCGAGGACGTCTGCGGCCATGGTGAGGGCGGACCCGAGCGCGGCGGCCGGCAGCAGTGCCGGTCCCCCGTCGTCGACGAGCCGGCGGGCGATCGCTGGTGCCACCAGCGCCACGAACGCGATCGGTCCGGTGACGGAGGTCGCCAGGGCGACGAGGCCCACGCCGATCAGGAGCGCCACCGCCCGGGCCCGGGTCGCCCCGACGCCGAGCCCGTGG
>NZ_SSXI01000188.1 GCF_004803405.1 Nocardioides sp.
CCGTCCGCCGCACGAAGTCGGTCGCGGCGCCCACCGCCGCGCTCTCGAGGAGGCGTGCCGACCGCGGCGCGCCCGCGACGTCCGGTGCCACGTCGACCGGCTCCAGGGTGGTCCGGCCGCCGCGCACGGCGAGGCCCACCTCGCCCGGAACAACGAGCAGCCCCAGGTTCGCCGAGCCGCCGGACACGAGGAGGCGGTGGGCGACCAGCACCTCCGCAGGGCTCTCGGCGTCCTCGAGCCGCAGCCCGATCCGGACCGACCCGGCTTTCGCCGTACCCCCCTGGGAGACCACGTGCTCGAGGAGCGTCCGGGCGGCATCCGGCAGAGCCTCGATCACCCCCATCACCTCCTCGACCGTCCGGGGCTGCGCCGAACGCGGCCGAAGCCCGCTGACGCCGGTCTCGGGCCCCCCGGTGAGCGCGTCTCCCACCCCGGTCAGCGCCCGCAGCCCCTCGGGGGAGTCCCACGCCAGCGCGAGGTCCCTCAGCCGAGCGATCGCGGCGACGACGTAGGACTCCGGCGCGTGCACGATCGAGACGAGTTCGGTGTCGGTGGTTTGGCGCGCCACGACGAGGGCATCTAGCACCGAGAGCTCGCCTCGGGTGAGGATGTCGAGTGCGCGTGCGATCGAGTTCCTGACCGCGGCGCGAGAGGCTAGTTGTCCGAAGTCGTGAGGGGCAGGGGTGGCAAGGTCGGGACGTTCCGAGAGCAGGCGCTGTAGCCGAGCGTCCGGCCACGACCGCAGCTGGTCGGCCAGCGAACGATGCCCGGTCGGATGTGCTCCCACGCCGGCCACGCTACAGAGGCCGACGACGGCATGAGTGGCGCCATCCAGGTCGAGCTGCACCACGGGTCGGCCACCGACGTCGGCCTCGTGCGTGAGGTCAACGAGGACGCGTACCTCGCCGACCCGCCCGTGTTCGTGGTCGCCGACGGCATGGGCGGGCACGACCGCGGCGACATCGCCAGCGCGTTGGTCGTCGAGGAGTTCTCCCGGCTGGCCGCCGACGGGTTCGACGCCCAGCGCGGCGCCGAGGCCGTCGCGGCGACGCTCGAGGCGGTGCAGGACCGGATCCTCGCGTACGACGCCGAGCAGCGCGCCGCAGGAGCGCCGTCGACGTTCTCGGCCGGCACCACGGCGGTCGTGGCGCTGCTGGTGGAGCAGGAAGGGGAGCCGCTGTGGCTGCTGGCCAACGTCGGCGACTCCCGCATCTATCGGGTCGCCGAGCGGCGCCTCGAGCAGGTGAGCGTCGACCACAGCCTCGTCCAGGAGCTGGTCGACACCGGCCAGATCAGTGCGGACGCGGCCGCCGTGCACCCGAGTCGCAACGTCATCACCCGCGCCCTCGGCGGCTCCGCCCTGCCCGGTGGCGTGAGCGGCGAAGCCGACTTCTTCCTGATCCCTCTGGCGTCCGCCGAGCGGCTGCTGCTCTGCTCGGACGGGGTCAGCGGGATGATCACCGACGACCAGATCGCTGCGATCCTCGCCGAGTGCGATGATCCTCGGGACGCGGCCGACAAGGTGGTCGCCGCCGCGGTCGCCGCGGGAGGTCGCGACAACGCCACCGCTGTCGTCGTCGATGTGGTGGGATTGAGCCACCAGAAGCCATACGACTCCGACGCGCAGCGGGTGAGTCTGGAGCAGAAGTTGGGAGCACTGCCGTGAGCGAGATCGACTCTGGCGCCGGCGACGCGTGGTCCTATCGCGCCGGCGCGTGGTTCGCGGTGTTCGGCAGCAAGGTCACGGTGCTCCTGCCGCCGTCGCAGAAGGACCAGGTCGTCTCGCTCTGGGCGCTCGTCGACGGTGGCGCAGGGTTCGACGAGGTGCTCGACGGGCTGCTCACCTCCGGGTTGAGCAAGCTGCCCGGATTCGTGCTGGTCAGCACCGACGGCGGACCGACCCGGGTGCTGCTGCGTGGCCAGGGCGTGACCGCGAGGCTGGCTGCCGACGGCGAGGACGTGATGCTCGACGGCGCCGCCGGCCACACCTGGGTGGAGCGCAGCATCGACGATGTGTCCGCCCTGACCGTGACCGTGCCCGAGGCCGAGGCGGAGGCCGGCGATGTCGGTCACCCGGGCGACTTCCGGATCCTGACCGGACTGGTCCGGGTCTCCCGGATCGATCGTCCGTCGGTCGCCGGCGACGCGGGCGAGGAGCTGCCCGCGGCACAGATGGCATCCCTCGACGCAGCACCGGACGCAGCACCGGACGCAGCACCGGACGCAGCACCGGACGCAGCTCCGGACGCAGCTCCGGACGCAGCACCGGAGCCGGAGTCGGCGCCCGAGGAGTGGGATCCGTTCGCCGACCGTTCTGCCGCCGGTGTCGGGATGGCCGGTGGCGTGCTGGCTGGCGGCGCCACGGCCGGTGGCGCGATGGCTGCAGGAGGCGAACCGGAGATCGAGGAGATCGCCGACGAGCCGAGCTCGCTCCAGGCGCCCGTCCCGGCCGAGGACGACGGCCCGCCGACCGAGCTGATGGCGTCGATCACCGGCGACCCGCTCACCGACCCCCTGCCAGCGGGCGAGCCCGCGCCGGGACAGGAGGAGGAGCCGCAGACCGCTCCGGACGGCTGGATCACCCCGTGGGACTCGCCTGCACCGCTGGCCGAGACGGGGGAGGCCGGCGCGGGCGACCGCGAGCCGATGGCGGACGAGCCCGCCGACCCCTACCAGTTCACCGACCAGTTCACCGACCAGGTCGAGGACGAGCACGCCCAGCAGCCCGACCGCCTTGCCGAGCCGGACACCCCCGCGTTCCCCCCGCCGACCTTCCCGCCCGCCGACAGCGCGACCGAGGTCGTCCCACCGGACTGGACCCCGCCGCCGCCCCCGAGCGAACCGGGCGTCAACGAGCCCGCGCCACTCGGCATCGGGTCGTGGGAGCCCATCGGCGGGAACTACCCGCCCCCGCCGCCCGTCCCTGCCTCGCCCGGCGGCGACGTCGACCACGACGGGCTGACCGTCGCAGGTGCGGGGGAGCAGCCGGCCTCGCCCGTTCCCGGGATCCCCGGCCAGCCACCCGCCCCGGCGGTCACCCAGCCGGTCGCCAAGCTGCTGATCTCCGACGGCCAGACGGTCGTGGTCGACCGCGCCGTGCTGATCGGCCGGGCACCGGAGGCCCGTCGCTTCACCTCGACCGAGCAGCCGCAGCTCGTCACCGTCCCGAGTCGTCTCCACGAGATCTCCTCCACGCACGTCGAGGTGCGCCCCGGCACCGGCGCGGACCACGGCACCGCTGTCGTCACCGACATGGGCTCCACCAACGGCACCGTCCTCGTCCAGCCGGGCCTCGGTCCTGAGGATCTCAAGCCGGGTATCGCGGTCCAGCTGATCCCGGGTGCGGTCATCAACCTGGGCGACGGGATCACCATCCAGGTCACCCGGCCCTGACGGGCCGTCGCTACTCGGAGCGCGTCCGGATGCCAGCAACCCCCCCGTCCTTCCCGCCGGTCCCACCAGTCCCACCGCGGCCCGAGGCCACGATGTTCCCGCCTGCGGAGCTGGACCGGCGGTTCTCGGCGTTCGCGCTCGACCGCGCCCTCTCGTGGGGCATCGCCGCCGTCGCCGGGTACGCCGTCTGGCGGCTCGCGGCACCCGACCGCTTCTGGGTCGCCGTGGCCACCTTCGCGGGTGTCGCGCTGCTGCTCGGTCTGGTGACAGCCATCCTCCTCGGCACGACCGGTCTCACGCCGGGGAAGGCCGCCGTCGGGCTTCGCGTCGTACGACGAACCGACGGCCGGCCCGTCGGCTTCCTTCCCGCCCTCGGGCGAACCCTGGCCCTCGGCCTCGGCGGGCTGCCGACCCTGGGCCTCGGCGTCGCCACCCTGGCGTGGACCGCCGCGATGGATCCGCAGCGGCGACGTCGCGGGCTGCACGACCGGATCGGCGACGCGGTCGTG
>NZ_SSXI01000111.1 GCF_004803405.1 Nocardioides sp.
GGCCGCGTGGGCCTGGCATCGGGCGCAGGCCGCGGCCTCCGGCCCGATGGCGTACGACGGCTTCCGCGTCGGAGGGCCGCCCGCGCCCGTCGTCGTGGAGCTGGACGAGCCGGTCGTCCTGGGAAGGCCACCGCGCGAGGTCCCGACCAGCCTGGCCGACGCGCACGGCGTCGAGATCGCCTACCGCGGCCAGCGCTACGTCTTCGCCCGCCCCGATGTCGGCGCGGACCAGGGCGTCGCCGCCGGTGACGGCACCGTGGTCGCCCCGATGCCCGGCACCGTCCTCGACGTGAGGGTGGCGATCGGCGAGGAGGTCACCGAGGGCACCGTGCTGGGCGTGGTCGAGGCGATGAAGATGGAGCTGGCGTTGAAGGCGCCCCACGACGGCGTCGTCACCAGCGTCACGGCGACCGCCGGCCAGCAGGTCCCGCTCGGCGCCCCGCTGTTCGCCGTCGCGGCACAGGACTCCGCATGACCGAGTTGGGACCTCCATGCCCGCGAGTTGGGGCCTTCCGGTCGCCGAATCGGCAGTTCAGTGGCGTCGTACTCGAAACTCCCGATCGGACACACAACAAGTCCCAACTCGACCTCCCAGAAGTCCCATTTCGGCGCACCACAACTCCCATTTCGCGAGGTGACCAGATGACTCCCCTGCCCATGGTGGTTCCGGAGGAGGGGCTTCCGACCGAGGTCACCATCTACGAGGTCGGGCCACGTGACGGGCTGCAGAACGAGAAGGCGGTCGTCGACGTCGAGGTGAAGTCGGCGTTCGTGAAGCGTCTCCTCGGGGCGGGGCTGCCGATCGTCGAGGCGACCAGCTTCGTGCACCCGAAGTGGGTGCCGCAGCTGGCGGACGCCGAGGCGTTGATGACCGGTCTCAGTGCGGACCTGGGCGAGCGCGCCAGGGAGCTGCCGGTCCTGGTACCCAACGCCCGTGGGCTCGAGCGCGCCCTCGACCTCGGGCTTCGTCACGTCGCCGTGTTCGCCTCGGCCACGGAGACGTTCGCGGCGAAGAACCTCAACCGCACCTTGGACTCCCAGTTCGACATGTTCGAGCCCACCGTCGCGCAGGCCCTCGACGCTGGCGTGGACGTCCGCGGCTACGTCTCGATGTGCTTCGGGGACCCGTGGGAGGGTGCGGTGCCCGTCCGGCAGGTCGTCGCCGTCGGGAAGCGGCTGCTCGAGCTGGGCGTCGGCCAGCTCAGCCTGGGCGACACCATCGGTGTCGCGACGGCGGGCCACGTCAAGGCGCTGGTCGCGGCCTTCGGCGAGGCGGGCGTGGAGCCGGGTCGGCTGGCTCTGCACTTCCACGACACCTATGGCCAGGCACTCACCAACGTGCACGCGGGCCTGCAGGCGGGCGTCACGACGTACGACGCCTCGGCCGGCGGTCTCGGCGGCTGCCCCTATGCCCGCAGCGCCACCGGCAACCTCGCGACCGAGGACCTGGTGTGGTTCCTGACCGGCCTCGGGATCGAGCACGGGGTGGACCTGGACGCCGTCGTCGCCACCAGCACCTGGATGGCCGGGGAGCTCGGGCGGCCCAGTCCGTCCGCAGTGGTCCGGGCACTCGGCGGAGCAGGGGAGTGACAGGGCTACCGTTGCCCCATGCCTCCCAATGACGCTGCGCTGGACCGGGTGACCGGCGAAGGCCAACGTCGTGCCTGGGCCTGGGCGGCGGCGCTGCGGGAGGGCGCGACGACGCCGTGGCACGAGTGGTCGGGAACCGGTGAGGCGTTCCGGCCGCGGCTTCCCGGGGCCCAGCAGCTCGAGCTGCTCCGCCGGCTCAACCTCGCCGCTTCGCGAGCCGGTCGGGAGGTGCCCGTCCGGCTCGCCGACCGGATCCTCGCCGCCGGCGTCTCCGGCAGGGGTCGTGGCGACCTCGGCCTCATCGGCGCCGACCCGGACCAGCGGTTCGGGCCGCGTCCGGTCGATCCGGGCACTCTCCCCGACGAGGAGCTGCTCCGGGTCGCAGCCGGGCTGATCGCCGATGACGTCGCAGCGACAGGGGTCGGGGCGGAGCCCGACCGGAGCCTGATCGAGAGGGTCCGTGCGGTCCGCCGCCCGTGGGTGCCGTCCTACGTGATCGTGGGCTCCCAGTGGCTGGTCGAGCCCTGCGTCGATGACCTCGTGGCCCGCGGGCACCGACCGGGGGGCCGCCAGCCGATGGCGTACCTCCTCGCCGACGACCTCGCCTCTGTGATCGCACACGCCTGGACGGCGCGTGCCTTCGACCAGGGCGGCCAGCGCTGGCCCGCGTTCCTCGAGGGCTTCGCGCAGGCCGGCCACCTGCCGCCGCGCGCCGACCTCGCCCGGATGGCCCGCTCCGCGGCGAGGAGGTACGGCGCCGGCCGGGTCACCGTGGTCCTCGACCCGTCCCAGCTGGCGGATCGCCTGGGCGTCCGTGCGCTGGCAGCGCCTCCGCGACTGGGTGCCCACGCGGTCGACCTGGTGCGCCGTGTCGGCGAGCCGCTCGGCCTGCTGGTGCCGACCGAGCAGCGTCCTGCCCTGCTCCGAGCCACTCTCGCCCGGCGGCTCGACGGGCGGGGCGGACCGAGCCTCACCATCCCGCGCCGCTGGGACACCTGGCTGCGCACGCAGGCCGAACGGATCCATCACGAGATCGCGGCCGCTGGCTATCCTGTCCTCGGCGATCTCGACCGGCTGCTCCCCGGACCGCTCGTGGACGATGCGGTGCTTCCGGACGACGCCGAGGTGCTGGCTCTCGCCGTCGGGCTGCTCCTCGACCCGATGACACCGCGCCCGGCCGCGGGGCCGACGACAGAGGAGGGATCGTGAGTCGACGGGTCCTCCTGCACGTCGGGACACCCAAGACCGGCACGTCCTACCTCCAGGACGTGCTGTTCCGCAACCGAGCGCAGCTGCTCAAGCACGGCATCAGCTATCCGGCGGACCGGTTCGACGCCCAGTTCCTCGCCGCGCTCGACCTGATGCGGCTGCGCTGGGGCGGCCTCGAGCAGGATGCGGTCGGTGCGTGGGACCTGCTCGCCCAGCGGATCCGCGACCACGACGGCACCTCGATCATCAGCCACGAGATCCTCGCGACGGCCTCGCGCACCCAGGTCGCCCGAGCCCTGGAGTCGCTCGGGCACCAGCCAGGCGGCGACACCAGCGACGGCGGCACCGAGGTGCACCTGATCTTGTCGGTGCGCGACCTGGTCCGGCAGATCCCTGCCGAGTGGCAGGAGAACGTCAAGCACCGCGCCGCGTTCCGCTACGCCCGCTTCCTGGAGCTGATCCGGGACCCCGAGCGCAGCCACCGCGTCGGCGCGTGGTTCTGGGGCGTCCAGGAGATCCCCGACATCCTCGCCCGGTGGGGGGCCGACATTCCACCTGAGCGGATCCACCTCGTGACGGTCCCCCCAGCCGACGGCCCGAAGGACGAGCTCTGGCGGCGCTTCAGCCTCGCCTTCGGCCTCGACGACCTCGACCTGGACCTCGGCACGGAGCGCAGCAACCCGAGCCTCGGTGTGCCGGAGTCCGCGCTGATCCGGCGGATCAACCGAGCCGCGGCCCGCGACCTTTCGCCGGCTCACTACCGCCCGCTGGTCCGCGAGCTGCTGGCGCACCGCACTTTCTCGAAGCGCACGGGATCGCCCCGGCTGGGCTTGCCGCCGGACCTCTACCCGTGGGTCCGCGAGCTGACCGGCTCCTGGATCGCGGAGCTGACCGAGAAGAAGTACGACGTCATCGGCGACCTCGAGGACCTCCGCGGCGCCCCGCGGCCGACCGGCCCGTTCGTCGACCCGGACCGGCCGCCGCCGCGGCAGGTCAACAACGCCGCGATCGACGCGATCAAGGCGCTGCTGCTCGAGGCCGCCCATCGGCAGGCGGAGAACGAGCGGCTCAGGCTCGAGCTCGAGGACGCGAGGCGGGAGATCATCCGCGCGCGAACGCCACGCCTGATGCGTTCGATGGAGTGGACCGTGCGACGGCTCGAGTCCAACGACACGGGCCGTAAGGCGCTCGGCGTCTACCGGATGGCGCGGGGCAGGAACTCCCGGTCGGCGTAGCGGCCGACCCGCCAGGTGCTCCAGCCGTCGGCCACGGCACCGACGGCCCCGCCGACCAGGGGGACCCGCTTGCCGAGCGTCGTCGCGAGTCGCTTGCCGATCACCCGGCCGATGAGCTCGCCGGCGAGCACCGTCGAGACCGTGCCGTCGAGGTTGGGGTCGTGCTGCGGCGCCGTGGCGATCGCCATCGGCGGGGCGGGCAGCTGGTGCCGCCTCAGCATCTTCACGACCACGTCGTCACCGAGGATGGTCACCAGGATCGCGTTGCGCACGCGCGGGTCGTCGAGGTCGTACCCCCGCAGGTGCGCGATGCCCGCGACCATCCGGCACTGGATGAGCGCCAGGCCTGCGATGTTGGCGGGGGCGACGACCGCCGCGGTGACCAGGCCCCCGAGGTTGGTGACCAGCCCTTCGGCGCCGGCGTAGGCGACATGGTTCTGGATCAGCTCCCGGGCGGCCTTGTCGACGTTCCCGTGCTGCTCCCGGAGCTGCGTCTCGGCGGCCTCCGCGGCCGGCGGGAGCGGCCCCACGCCCGCGATCGCCCGGTGCAGCGCCTCCCGCACGAAGGACTGCGTCAGCCCGGGCGCCATCTGGGTGACCTTGGGTGCGAGCTGACGGGCCGCTTCGACAGCCAGGCCCTTCCTGATCGAAGCCATGCCTGAATCGTAGGCCGTGGGAGCACGCCGACTGCCTTACAGTCACGTCGTGCCCATCGAGCCGCCACCCACGCCATGGGCCCTCCCGACCCGGGAGGAGCTCGCCGAGCTCCCGACCGTCGGTGACGGCGAGGAGTACGACGACGAGGGCACCCATGACGCGAGCGACCTCGTGGCGGTCGGCGCCGACCTCGACCCGGGCACGCTCCTCGCGGGCTACCGCGCCGGGCTGTTCCCGATGCCCGAGGGTCGCTCGGTCGGATGGTGGAGCCCCGCCTGGCGGGGCGTCCTGCGGCTCGACGAGCTCCATGTGTCCCGGTCCCTGCGTCGGTCGGCACGCGACTTCGAGATCCGGGTCGACACCGCCTTCGCCGAGGTGGTCGAGGCCTGCGCGGATCCGCGCAGGCCGCACGGCTGGATCGACGGCCGGATCAAAAATGCGTACGGCGCGCTTCACCGGCTCGGCTGGGCGCACTCGGTCGAGACGTGGCGCGACGATCGCCTCGTCGGCGGCCTCTACGGCGTGGCGGTCGGCGGCCTGTTCGCCGGCGAGTCGATGTTCCATCGGGCGACCGACGCGTCCAAGGTCGCCCTGCTCGGCCTGGTCGAGGGTCTGCGCGCCGACCCGGAGGGCGCCGCGGGCCGGCGCCTGGTCGACGTGCAGTGGGCCACTCCCCACCTGGCCCGCCTCGGGGTGCGTCAGATCAGCCGGGCGTCGTACCTCGCGGAGCTGGAGGCGTTGCTCAAAGTCCGGCAGCCGGCGATGTTCTCGCACTAGCCTGCTGGAGTCCTCGGGTTCCTCCATCCCTCTCGAAAGGAAGGTCGACGCCGCCAGCCGAGGACGAGTCGTCGACCTGCCAGCACGATCAGGTCCAACCCTCCGTGGTGGCCGGACACGCATAGTCCGAGCCCGACGGGGAAGACGACAGCGGGTTGCCGGCTCGGGCCGCGCCCGATCCGTCGGGCGCCCTCCCGCGCCTGACGCCCTAGGAAAGGAAATCGCATGTCCCCGATCAAGCGCCCGCTGGCCGCTGCCGGCACCGCTGTCCTCCTCGGCCTCTCGCTGACGGCGTGTGGCAGCAGCTACCCGACCGACGCGTCGAAGGAGGACTTCTGCAAGGACGTCGAGGGCGCCTTCACCTCGTTCCAGAGCGAGGAGGGCGCGGAGCCCACCGAGGAGCAGTGGGAGAACTCGCAGGAGAAGTTCGCGGAGCTCGGTGAGACCGGCACGCCCGAGAACATCGGAGAAGACGAGCGCAAGGGCTTCGAGGTCCTCGTCGACACGATCGCCGACCTGGACTACGACGAGGCCAAGAAGGCGTTCGAGTCCGACGAGGTCCCCGGCGTGTCCGAGGAGGACGACAAGAACGTCGACAAGTTCTCCGAATGGGCGGTCACGGAGTGCGCCGAGGAGCTCGGCGGCTGATCGACGGCTGACCGGGTCCGCGCCCACCTGAGCATCCCGTCGGCGGTCGCCACGACGTCGCGCCAGTCAAGGGCGCGGGACTCAGATCACGGTGGGGGGCTGGCCGGTGTCCGCGACCATGGCCCGGCCGGCTCGCTCCCACCCGATCATCCCGTCGGCGAGGTTCACCACGTCGTACCCCTGCTGGGCCAGGTAGGCCACGGCACGGGCGGAGCGGCCGCCGGCCTTGCACACGATCAGCGTCTGCGGTGCCTCGAGCTCGACGAACTCGCCGAGGCGCGCGGGCAGCTCCCCGAGCGGGATGTGCACCGCGCCCTCGATGTGGCCGGCCGCCCACTCGTCGACCTCGCGCACGTCGAGGACCACGAGGCCGGCGGGCAGTGGGTCGGGCACGCCGTCGATCTCGACGGTGGGGATCGTCATTCGTTCCTCCTCATTCCAGGAGCCTATTTCAGGAGCTTCGAGAGCCGCCGGTCGGCGAGCGGCTTGCCGCCGGTCTGGCAGGTGGGGCAGTACTGCAGGCTGGAGTCGGCGAAGGAGACCTCCCGGACCGTGTCGCCGCACACCGGACAGGCCTCGCCGGTCCGGCCGTGCACGGCGAGGTGGGACTTCTTCTCCTTCTTCAGCTCGCTCGCGGCCAGGCCACGGGAGCGGTCGACGGCCGCGCCGATGGTGTCCCTGATCGCGGCGTGGAGCGTCGCCAGGTCCGCGTCGGTCACGCTGTCCGCCGGCTTGAACGGAGACATCCGCGCGGCGTGCAGGATCTCGTCGGAGTAGGCGTTGCCGATCCCCGCGATCGTGCCCTGGTGGCGCAGCACCCCCTTGAGCTGCTTGCGCCCCGCGGCCCGGAGGATCCCGGCCAGCCGCTCCGGGGTGAAGTCCTCGGTCAGGGGGTCAGGCCCCAGGGACGCGATCCCGGGGACGTCCATCGGGTCCCGGACGAGGTAGAGCGCGAGGGACTTCTTGGTGCCGGCCTCGGTGATGTCGAGCCCCGGGGAGACGCCGTCCTGCTCGTCGAGCACCACGCGTACGGCGAGGGTCGACTTGGTGCTCGGCCGCGGCGGGATGGCCGGCACCTCGTCCTTCCATCGCACCCAGCCCGCACGCGCGAGGTGGAGCACGAGGTGGAGGCCGCTGGCCTCGACGTCGAGGAACTTCCCGTGTCGTCCGACGTCGTCGACCAACGTGCCCTCGATCGCGGACAGGGGTGGGTCGTAGGTCTTCAGGGCGCTGAACGCGGCGACGTGGACCTTGGTGATCGCACGGCCGGCCAGCCGGCCCCGCAGGTCCAGGGCCAGCGCCTCGACCTCGGGCAGCTCCGGCACGGGACAAACAGTAGTCGGCGGCGCGACGGCGGTCGGTCAGCGCAGCAGCATGGCCGCGCTGAGCGCTGCGAAGCAGAGCAGTCCGAGGAGCCCCAGCGACATCGCGAAGATCGCGACGGTGCGCATCGTCGGCGTGTGGTCGATCTGCCCGGACCGGTAGGCGAGCGTGCGGATGATGCCGATCGGCAGCGTGCACGCGGTCACGAGCAGTGACACGGTCCATGCGTACGTCAGGGCGTCCATGCACCTGCGGTGCCCGAATGTGACGATCCGACACGCTAGGACAATCTAAGGCGAACACTAGAGAGGTGGATAGCGTCGGATCATGGACCCGATCCGCAACCCGTACGCCCCCGGCGCGGGACAGCGACCGCCCGAGCTGGCCGGTCGCGACGAGCAGCTCGCCGCCTTCGACGTCGTCCTGGAGCGGGTCGCCCGCGGCCGTCCGGAGCGGTCGCTGGTGCTCACCGGGCTGCGCGGGGTCGGCAAGACGGTGCTGCTCAACGCGCTCCGATCGGCTGCCGTCCGCAAGGGCTGGGGCACCGGCAAGCTCGAGGCCCGGCCCGACCAGTCGCTGCGGCGGCCGCTGTCCTCGGCCCTCCACCAGGCCGTGCGCGAGCTGGGCCATCCCGAGCCGGAGGAAGCCGACCACGTGCTCGGCGTGATTCGGTCCTTCGCCCAGCGCGACGCGGGGGCCGACGCCAAGCTGCGCGAGCGATGGAGCCCGGGCATCGACGCTCCGGCGGTCCGCGGGCGCGCCGACTCCGGCGACATCGAGATCGACCTGGTCGAGCTGCTCACCGATGTCGGTGGTCTCGCCGCCGACGTCGGCAAGGGCGTCGGGGTGTTCGTCGACGAGATGCAGGACCTCGGCCCTGCCGACGTCTCCGCGCTCTGCGCGGCCTGCCACGAGCTCAGCCAGAACGGGCTGCCGGTGATCGTCGTGGGCGCCGGCCTGCCGCACCTGCCGGCGGTGCTGTCGGCCAGCAAGTCCTACTCGGAGCGCCTGTTCTCCTACCAGCGGATCGACCGGCTGGCCCGCGACGCCGCCGACCGCGCGCTGGTGGCGCCCGCGGCGGAGGAGGAGGCGGAGTTCACCCCCGAGGCGCTCGACACGATGTACGACGCCACCCGGGGCTACCCCTACTTCATCCAGGCCTACGGCCGGTCGGTGTGGGACCTCGCGCCCCGCTCGCCGATCACGGCCGACGACGTCGCCGTGGCGGCGCCGGAAGCCGAGCGCGAGCTGGCCGTCGGGTTCTTCGGATCGCGCTACGAGCGGGCCACCCCGGCGGAGCGGGACTACCTGCGAGCGATGGCCGATGCGGCGGCGATGGCCGACGACGAGGACCCGGTCGGGTCGGTGGCGACGTCGGACGTGGCCGTCGTACTGGGGAAGAAGCCGCAGTCGCTCTCACCGGCACGCGACTCGCTGCTCAAGAAGGGGCTGATCTTCTCCGGCGAGCGCGGTCGGATCGCGTTCACGGTGCCGCACTTCGGGCGATACCTGCGGTCACAGAGCTGAGCGATTCGGGTGTCCCCGGCCTGAATGCGTTCTACGCTGCTGTGGTGACGATCGCCTCTCGGGACGTCCCGCGCCCGCCGTCCCTCCTCCGCAGCGTCGTGCCGGTGACGCTGTTCGCGCTGGTGTGCGGCGTCGTCGGGCCGATCTTCCTGGTCATGGGTTTGGTGGCCGGGGGCGACGAAGGCAACGGCTGGCTGCTGCCGTCCGGCATCGTCATCACCGCGTTGGACATCGTGCTCGGCGTCCTGATCGGGACCGGCCGCTACCGGTCACAGCAGAAGCTCTACCGGCTCCGCCTGCGGGGCCGCCCCGCGCACGGGCAGGTCCTGTCCTTCGACCAGACCGGCGTGAGGATCAACGACCAGCCGGTGGTCGCGCTCCGGCTGCGGATCCACGGCAACGACCTCACGCCCTTCGACGCGGAGCGCAAGGTCGTCGTGCCCGAGATCCGGCTTCCGCTGCTCTACGCCGGCGACCTGCCCGTCCTCGTCGACCCCGAGTCGAAGGAGTGGGAGATCGATTGGTCGTCGGCACGCACGGTCACCCCGGCTGCGGCGCCGTCGGGCGATACCCGCAGTGCCGCGGAGCGTCTCGCCGAGCTCGACGACCTGCTCCGCCAGGACCTGGTCAGCCGTGAGGAGTACGACGCCGCGCGGGCCAGGATCCTCGACGAGGTCTGAGGCGCCGGCGCAGCCGACAGCTCCGCCGAGGCTGCGTGCGGAGGTGCCTCGGTCCGCCTGAGGACGTCGGGGACCCGCGCGAAGCGTGTGTCGTCATCCCGACACAGCGGGTGTCATGCGCCCGACGCGCCGGTGGGAGCAACCCTTCGAGACTCGTGGTCATCGGCGCCGCCGGCGCCTCTGAACCCCGAGGAGCTCCCCATGACCAGCACGATCCGCCGGTTCGCAGCCGCCGCGGCCGCCACCCTGCCGCTCGCCATCCCACCGCTGCTCGCGGTCCCGGCCCATGCCGACGAGACCGCCTCGCCGGGGAACGACGCGGCAAAGGTCGCTGCGCTGACCCAGTCCGGCGTCGTGTACGAGACCATCACCTACACCGCCTACGCCTGGAGCGACTACAACCAGGAGCTCATCGACGACGAGGCGTTCTCGGTGACCGTCACCTGCACCGGATTCGTCGTGAACCCCGACGGCTGGATCGCCACGGCCGGCCACTGCGTCGACCCCGGGATCGGCCGGGAGCATGTCCGCGACGTCGCCACCGACTGGGCGCTGGACAACTACTACAGCGCCGGCGTCACGTTCGAGGACGCTCGCTCGGATGTGACCCTCTACATCTTCGATCGCAACGACGAGGCGCGCCGCAACCGGGTCCATCGCGCGGTCCACGTCACTCTTCCGGCCGCGGTGACGGGTGGCGAGGCGGAGCAGGACCTCCCGGCGAGGGTGATCGACTGGCAGACGTTCGACCACGGGGATGGTGCCCTGGTCAAGGTCGAGGCGTCCGACCTCCATGCGTTGCCCCTCTCGAGCGAGGACCCGCAGATCGGCGACCCGATCACGAGCGTGGGCTACCCAGGCATCATCGAGAGCTACACCGACCACGACCTCGTGCCGACCTTCCAGCCCGGAAGCATCAGCTCGCAGAAGACGGTCGGCGGCGGCCTCCTTCCTGTCCACCAGCTCAGCCAGAACCTCGAGGGCGGAGTCAGCGGCGGACCGACGGTGAACGCCGACGGCGAGGTGATCGGCGTGATCAGCGCCGGCTTCGACGGAACCGACCTCACCTATGCCTCGCCCATCGCGCGCATCGAGGAGCTCCTGGCCGCGGCCGGCGTCGAGGCGTCCACCTCCGAGCTGACCAGCACCTACCGCGAGGGCATCGCCGCTCTGCACGACGGTGACCGGGAGACGGCTGTCCCCGCCCTCAGCGAGGTCGTGCACGCGCAACCCGGCAACGACCTCGCGGCCGACCAGCTCGCGCTTGCCGAGCAGCTCCCGGCTGCCGAGCCACCGGCACGGGACAGAGAGTCGTCGACGGTCGCCGTGCTCGTCGTCGTGGGCGTCACGGTGCTGCTCCTGGTGGTCATCGCGATCACGGCGGTCGCCGTGCATCGCCGGCAGGCGGCCGGGCGCCGACCGGTCAGCCCGTACGGCGGATACCCGTACGGCGCTCCGGCCGCGGCGTACGGCGCGGGGCAGCAGCAGGCCTGGGCGCCCGCGGCCCCGGGAGCCG
>NZ_SSXI01000308.1:0-1686 GCF_004803405.1 Nocardioides sp.
GGCCGCCCACCACCAGCGGCGTGCGGACCCGCAGCGCGTCGGCGGCGGCCCGCAGACCGACGTCGAGCGTCGGTGGTGGAGTCGCGACCTTGCGTCCGGCTCGGCGCCAGGGCTGCTCGAACCGAACGACGTTGATGCCCTGGCCCGGAAGGTGCTTCGCGAGCGCCACGAGGTCTCGTGCCTCGATGCCTCCCCCGGCGCCGTGGCTGAGGAGCAGGGTCGCTATCGGACGACGCGCCCGGTGCATCACGAGCCGTCCCTCCCCGTAGTCCGTGGGGATCAGGCGCTCCTCGCTCACAACAAGGTCTCCTCGACGTCCTCGAAGGGGATGGGCTCGACCAGCTCGGGCCCGTCGTTCGCGACGTTGCCGACCGCGGTCGTGACGGGGTACGCGGTCAGGCCGGCCTGCTGGGCGGGGCGGAGCAGACCGAGGAGGTCGTCGGTCGGCGCCCGCGGGTCGAGCCAGAGGTCGCGCTCCCCGCGCTCGACCACGAGCGGCATCCGGTCGTGGATCCGGCCGAGCTGGTCGGTCGCCTCGGTCGTGATCACGGTGCACGTCCAGCGGAAGGCGTCCGGATCGTTTTCCTGCTTGGTCGGGTCGCGCCAGATCTCGTACAGCCCCGCCATCGCCAGCACCGAGCCGTCCTGGGGGGTGATGAAGAACGGCTGCTTCCTCGGCTTGCCCTTGGCGGTCCTCTGCCGGGTCTCGTACCACTCGAAGTAGCCGTCAGCGGGCAGGATGCAGCGGCGGGCGGCGAAGGCCTTGCGGAAGGCGGGCTTCGCGGCGACCGTCTCCATCCGGGCGTTGATCATCCGGCTGCCGATCTTCTCGTCCTTCGCCCAGGAGGGCACGAGACCCCAGCGTAGGACCCGTAGCTGGCGCACCGGGTCCGCGACGGACTTCCCGTCGGGGTCCTTCTTCGCCCGCTCCATCACCGCGTACACCTCGTCGGTGGGCGCCACGTTGTAGGACGGTGGCACCACGTGGTCCAGGCGCGGGTCGAGCACCTCGAACTCCTCGACCAGGTCCTCCGGACTGCGGCTGGAGGCGTAGCGCCCGCACATGCCAGTCAATCTAACGGTCTGCCACGACCAGGTGCGGGTACCACGACGTCATGGCACTGAGCAGACTCATCGCCCGGCCGCTGCTGGCGACGTACTTCGTCGCCAACGGCGCGAACGACATCACCCACGCGCCGCAGCTGGCGCAACAGGCCGCGCCTGTCATGGAGAAGCTGGCCCCGATGATGGACAACGCCACCCCGGACGCTGTCACCATCCCGAAGGACCCGGTCACCTGGGTACGGGTGGCGGGCGCGCTCCAGGTCGCCGCCGGCCTCTCGCTCGCGGTCGGCAGGATGCCGCGGCTCTCCGCTGCGGTGCTCGGTGCGACCCTGATCCCGTCGACGGCGGCGCGCTACCGCTTCTGGGAGGCCACCGACAAGGAGCAGCGGGCGGAGCAGCTCAACCACTTCGTCAAGAACGCCGCGCTGGGCGGGGGGCTGCTGATCGCCGCGCTGGACACCGCCGGCAAGCCGGGCCTCGCCTGGCGGGCCGCTCACGCGACCCACGACGCCAAGCGCGAGGCGGCGCTGATGGGTGCGAAGGTGAAGGCGAAGGTCGCCTGAGGCATCCCGATCGAGGCGCCGCCGGCGAGCCCGCTCGCCCGGATCTCGCCGGAGACGC
>NZ_SSXI01000308.1:1804-7231 GCF_004803405.1 Nocardioides sp.
AAGGAATAGACTGCGCGGGACATGACGAACCCGCCTGCCGTCCCTGACCCCTGGCCCGCGCCCACGGCTGCCGACCCGATCGAGGCTACGGTCACGCTGCCGGGCAGCAAGTCGCTCACCAACCGTGCGCTGGTTCTCGCGGCGCTCGCGGACCGTCCCTCCGTCGTACGACGGGCGCTGCGGTCGCGCGACACGCTGCTGATGGCGCAGGCGCTGACCGCACTGGGCGCGGCGGTCGACACCTCCGGCGACGACTGGGCGGTGACGCCCCTCGACGGGTCGGTGCCGGGCGACCGAGCCGCCGTCGACTGTGGCCTGGCCGGCACCGTGATGCGGTTCGTGCCGCCGGTGGCGGGACTGGTCAACGGGAGCGTCGACTTCGACGGCGACCCACACATGCGCACGCGCCCGATCGGCGAGGTGCTGGGAGCGCTCACAGCGCTCGGCGTCGACCTCGGCGACGAGGCCTCGGGTGCGGCCGTCGGCCTGCCGTTCACCGTGCGCGGCACGGGGTCCGTGCCGGGTGGCACCGTGGTCATCGACGCCTCCGCGTCGTCGCAGTTCGTGTCGGCGCTGCTGCTGGCCGGCGCGCGGTTCGACGCGGGCGTCGACATCCGTCACGACGGCAAGCCCATCCCGTCACTCCCCCACATCGAGATGACGATCGCGATGCTGCGGGACCGCGGCGTCGCGGTGGACGACGCCGACGCCAACCGGTGGGCAGTGGCGCCCGGACCGATCCGCGGGATCGACCAGGAGATCGAGCCGGACCTGTCCAATGCCGCACCGTTCCTCGCCCTCGCCGCCGTGTCCGGTGGATCGGTCGTGGTTCGGGACTGGCCGGCCTCGACCACCCAGGCCGGCGACGCGCTTCGTGACCTGCTGGCGCGGATGGGCTGCCGCGTCGAGCGGGTGACCGAGGGGCTGCGGGTCACCGGCCCGGCGGGCGGCCACCGGTCGCTGGTCGGGCTCGAGGCGGACCTGCACGACGTCGGCGAGCTCGCGCCGGCCGTCGCCGCGCTCTGCGCGCTGGCCTCCTCCCCCTCCCATCTCACCGGGATCGCGCACATCCGGGGTCACGAGACCGACCGCCTGGCCGCGCTCGCCAAGGAGCTGGGGTCGCTCGGCGCCGGCGTCGAGGAGCACCCCGACGGGCTGACCATCCGTCCCGCACCGCTGCGCGGGGGCATCTTCCACACCTACGCGGACCACCGGATGGCCCACGCCGGCGTCATCGTCGGCGCGGCCGTCCCGGGTGTGCTGATCGAGAACGTCGGCACGACCAGCAAGACCTTCCCCGACTTCGCCGGCTTCTGGTCCGCGCTGTTCTGAGATGCCCCGCTACACCGAGCACGACGTCGAGCACTACGACCGTCCGCGCCGGCGCACGCGGCCCCGAACCAAGGAGCGGCCCTCCTACGACGACGCCGTCGACGGGCTGGTGATCACCGTCGACCGCGGCCGGTTCACCGTGCTCGTCGAGGACCGCACGGTGATGGCGATGAAGGCACGGCCGCTCGGCCGCAAGGGCGTGGTGGTCGGCGACCGCGTGCGTGTGGTCGGCGACGTGTCGGGGGCCGACGGCTCACTCGCCCGGATCGTGGAGGTCGGCGAGCGCGCGACCACGCTCCGTCGTACCGCGGACGACGACGACCCGGTCGAGCGCGTCATCGTCGCCAACGTCACCCAGCTCGTGGTCGTCACCGCCCTCGCCGACCCCGAGCCGCGGCCGCGGTGGATCGACCGCGCACTCGTGGCGGCGTACGACGGCGGCCTGGCGCCGCTGCTCTGCCTCACCAAGGCCGACCTGGAGGACCCCGAGACGCTGCTGTCGACGTACCGTTCGCTGGGCGTGCCGTGGGTGGTCACCCGCCGCGACACCGACCGTCGGATCATCGGACTCGAGGATCTCCGCGAGCGGCTGGCCGGGGAGACGAGCGTGCTGATCGGGCACAGCGGCGTCGGCAAGTCGACCCTGGTCAACGCGCTGATCCCGGAGGCGCGCCGGGAGGTGGGCATCGTGAACGCGGTGACCGGGCAGGGGCGCCACACGTCGACCTCCGCGGTGATGCTGGCACTCCCCGGCACGCCCGACGCGTGGATCGTCGACACCCCGGGGATCCGCTCCTTCGGCCTGGCGCACGTGCAGCCCGAGGACCTGATCTCGGCGTTCCCCGATCTGGACGAGATGACCGAGGACTGCCCGCGCGGCTGCACGCACGGCGACGGCGAGCCCGAGTGCGGCCTGGACGAGGCCATCGCGCGCGGCGACGCGGACGCCGAGCGGGTGGCGTCGTTCCGGCGGCTGCTGACGGCCCGGTCGGTCACCGAGTACTGAGCCGCGGTCCTGTGTGCGGCGCTGGCGGGCGCCGGTTCATCAAGGTATGCAGCCCAACCGTCGCTTCCCAGGGCGAGCGGAGCACGGGAAGTGCAGGTTCGCCTGCATCCCTTGGGAAACCTGCGCACCGACCGCCCCCACCCGCACGCGCCCCAGCTACGCAGACGGTCAGCCCTGCACCCCGAACCAGGCGATCTGCGCACCGGCGTCACCGGTCAGCACGGCGTACACGAGGGTGACCACGGCGGCGAGGGCGAGGACGACGGCCAGGACGACCCGGACCGGGCCCTCGCGCCGGTGCAGGCCGGCCGCGGCCACGGCTGCCGCGGAGAACGCGGTCGTCGCCCACCGGAGGATGTTGGCGCGGCCCTCGTGGGTTTCGACCAGCGCGGCCAGCTCGCCGCCGTACTGGTTGGCCCTCTCGAGCTGCTCACCCGACAGGTATGCCGTCCACACCGAGCCGAGAGCCACCACGGCGAGGACCGCCAAGGGCCATCGCAGCCAGTCCCGCCACCGCGGCACCACGGCGTAGGCGAGTCCGCTGAGGGCCGCGAGTGGGGTCAGCACGACCGCGGCGTGGACGACCAGGGCGTGGAGGGGCAGACCGTTGATCTCCATGGCTGAAGGTTGCCCTACTGGCGGGCACGGCAACCAGTCCCTCCCCCGTCGCGGGACGGAGAGCCGTAGGGTGCCCCTGTGGCTGCCCCCGACTACACCGACGACCTTCGGCTGGCGCACCTGCTCGCCGACGACGCGGACTCGCTGACCCAGGCCCGGTTCCGGGCGCTGGACCTGCACGTGATGAGCAAGCCGGACCTGACCCCGGTGACCGACGCGGACGAGGCGGTCGAGGAGTCGATCCGACGCACGCTCAAGAAGGCGCGCAGCCGGGACGCGGTCACCGGCGAGGAGCAGGGCACCTCCGGACACTCGCAGCGCCGCTGGATCGTCGACCCGATCGACGGCACCAAGAACTTCGTCCGCGGCGTCCCGGTCTGGGCGACGCTGATCTCCCTGGTCGTCGACGACGAGGTCGTGCTCGGCGTCGTCTCGGCGCCGGCGCTGCAACGGCGCTGGTGGGCGGCCCGGGACGGCGGCGCGTGGACCGGCAGGTCGCTGATGAAGGCGACCCAGTGCCGGGTCTCCGACGTACGACGCCTCGAGGACGCGTCGCTGTCGTACTCCTCCATCAGCGGCTGGGAGGACCGCGGCCTCGGCGAGGACCTGCTCGCGCTGATGCGTCGGGTCTGGCGGACCCGCGCCTACGGCGACTTCTGGTCCTACATGCTGCTCGCCGAGGGAGCGGTCGACCTGGCCGCCGAGCCGGAGCTCGAGGTCTACGACATGGCCGCGCTCGACATCATCGTGCGCGAGGCCGGTGGGCGGTTCACCGCCCTCGACGGCCGCGACGGCCCGTGGGGTGGCAACGCGCTGGCCAGCAACGGTCACCTCCACGAGGCGGCGCTGTCGTTCCTGGGCAGCGTCACCGCCGCGGACGACGACCCCGACTGGCCCCGGCTGGGCCCGGGCAGCGTCTCGGACCTGCGCACGCACCGGCAGCGGACGACCGAGGACCAGTCCGAGGAGTGACGACGGCACGGACGGGTGACAGCCCTCCGGGCATCCGAGTAGCCTCCGTCACATGCGTATCGCGGACGTCCTCAAGAAGAAACCGGTCCCTGACGTGGTCAAGATCGCGCCCGACTCCGGTGTCCGCGAGCTGCTCGCCGTCATGGCGGAGCACAACATCGGCGCGGTCGTGGTGAGCGCGGACGGCGTGGCCATGGACGGGATCGTCTCCGAGCGGGACGTGGTCCGCCGCCTCCACAGCGACGGCACCGTGGTCGACAACACGGTCGGCGCGATCATGACCAGGGAGGTTCAGACCTGTGCCCCCGAGGACTCCCTCGACGAGGTGATGCAGGTGATGACCGAGGGCCGGTTTCGCCACATCCCGGTGTGCGAGGGTGACCGCGTCGTCGGGATCGTGAGCATCGGCGACCTGGTCAAGCACAAGATCGAGCAGCTCCAGTTCGAGCGCGACCAGCTCGACCACTACCTGCACCAGACCTAGACCGGGGTCGCGCAGGCGGACGGTCAGCGGCGTGCCCTGACTCGCCCGACCACGTCGGCGACCGCCTCGAGGAACACCGGCCGCCAGCGCTCGACGTCGAACACCACCGACGCGTGTCCGCCCGGCGCCTCGAAGACCGTCACGTCGGGGATGGCGACGGCGAGCGCCCGCTGCCGGGAGGTCGCGATGGCGCGGTCCCGCGCGGTGACGACGACAGCGGTCGGAACATCGATCTCCGACAGCCAGGGCCGGGCGTCGAACGAGCCGAGCGCTCCGAGCACCTCCGGCAGCGCCCACGCGCTCGTGCTGCGGAACTCCGCCCACGCCCACGCCGACAGGTCGGTGCCAACCGGCGGGACCTCGGGCAGCGACCCGTGCAGGAGTCCGACTCGCTCGCGGTAGTGGCTGCGCAGAGCCGCGTTCGCGGCGCCGAGCAGCGGGTAGAAGAACGCGTCCCCCAGGTTGGCCTTCCAGCAGGCGGCGGTCGAGGCGAGCACCAGGCCCGCCACGCGGTCGCCGTGGCGCCGCCAGAACACCTGCGCCAGCGCGCCTCCCATCGAGTACCCGACGGCGACCACCTCGCTGATCCCGAGAACCTCCAGCAGCGCAGCCGCGTCGTCCGAGCAGTCGTCGAGGTCGAACCGGTCGGAGAGGATGCCGCGACCGTGCCAGCGCTGGTCGAGCATGACCAGCCGGTAGTGCGGCCGTAGCTCGTCGATGCTGCTGAACCAGGTGAGGTACGACGTCGTGGCCAGCCCGTGGAAGAGCAGGAGCGTCGGCGCGCCCGGATAGGGCGCTCCGGTGTCGACGGCGAACACCCGGCCGCGTCCGGGCAGGTCGACGACCTCGCCCGGGGGCAGGTCGGGAAGGTCGGGGAACCGCTGCGTGCGCCGGATCCCCGCACGGACTCCGAGCACGGCCACGCGCCCGCCCATGCGAGCACCGACGGCGGCGGCGCCGAGTCCCTTGCGTCCCGCGGTGCGCAGCGTCCGTCTCGTCATGCGCTCGCCTGGTG
>NZ_SSXI01000108.1 GCF_004803405.1 Nocardioides sp.
CAGGTCGACGGGCGCGCCGCTCGCCGCGGCACCCCGGGCCGGCGCAGGGCCGGCCCAGGCGAACACCAGGGTGTCCTCGCCCTTGAGGAACCGGTGGCACCGCACGCCGCCCGTAGCACGACCCTTGGCGGGATACTCGGCGAAGTCGGTGACCTTCACCGCGCCGGGTTCGGTGCCGGGCAGGGCGGTGGCGGACCCCGACGCCGTCACGAGGACGGCGGGCGCTTCCGGGTCGAGCGCGCCGAACCACACCACCCGCTCGCCCGAGGTGAGCCGGATGCCGGCGATGCCGCCTCCGGACCGCCCCTGGGGACGCACGCCGTCGGCGGAGAAGTGGAGCAGCTGCGCGTCGGAGGTGACGAAGCACAGCTCCTCGCTGCCGCTGTCCAGCTCGACGGCGCCGACCACCTCGTCGCCGTCGCCGAGCCGGATCACCTCCCACTCGTCCTTGCCGAGGACCTCGGGGTTGGCCCGCTTGACCACCCCCTGCCTGGTGCCGAGCGCCAGGCCGGGGCCTTCGGTCGCCAGCGAGCAGAGGGCGAGCGCCCGCTCGTCCGCGCCGAGGCTGAGCACCTCGGTCAACGGTAGGCCTCCCTGCAGGTTCGGCTCGTTGGCCGATGGCGGGATCGCGGGCAGGTCGAGGACGTTGAGCCGCAGCAGCCGACCGGCCGAGGTCAGCACGCCGACGTCGGCCCGTGCGGTCGTACGGACCGCGGAGACCACGACGTCGTGGTTGGCGCGCCCGCCTCCCGTTCCGATCTCCTCGGCACCGGACGTGCGGGCCAGCAGGCCCGACGACGACAGCAGCGCGAAGCAGGGGTCGTCCGGGATCTCGAGCGGAGTGGCGGCCGCGGCCACGGCCGTCGTCCCGGCCGACTCGAGGAGGACGGTGCGTCGCGGTGTGCCGTAGGCCTTGGCCACGTCGGCGAGCTCGGAGGCGACGACCTTCCGCAGGAGGGCGTCGTCGGCGAGGATCGCGTCCAGCTCCTCGATCTCCTTGCGAAGCTGCTCCTGCTCCTTCTCCAGCTCGATCCGGGAGAACCGGGTGAGCCGGCGCAGCTGCATCTCCAGGATGTAGTCGGTCTGCGCGGTCGACAGGTCGAAGACCGACATCAGTCGCTCCTTCGCCGCCGCCGAGTCGTCGCTGGTGCGGATGACCTGGATCACCTCGTCGATGTCGAGCAGGGCGATCAGCAGACCGTCGACGAGGTGGAGGCGATCGGCCTTCTTGGTGCGGCGGAACTGGGAGCGACGGCGGACGACGTCGAACCGGTGGTGCAGGAAGACCTCGAGCATCTCCTTGAGCCCCAGGGTCCGCGGCTGCCCGTCGACGAGGGCGACGTTGTTGATGCCGAAGGAGTCCTCCATCGGCGTCTGCTTGTACAGCTGCTCGAGGATCGCCTCCGGCACGAAGCCGTTCTTGATCTCGATCACCATCCGCATCCCGTGCTCGCGGTCGGTGAGGTCCTTGATGTCGGCGATGCCCTGGAGCTTCTTGCCCTGGACGAGGACCTTGATCCGCTCGATGATCTTCTCCGGGCCGACGCCGTAGGGCAGCTCGGTCACGACGATGCCCTTGCGGCGCCCGATCGTCTCGATCCGAGCGGTCGCCCGCATCTTGAAGGTGCCGCGGCCGGTCTCGTAGGCGTCGCGGATCCCGTCGAGACCGACGATCTTGCCGCCCGTCGGCAGGTCCGGGCCCGGGATGAACCGCATCAGGCCGTCGACGTCGGTGTTGGGATGGCTGATCAGGTGCCGCAACGCCTGCACGACCTCGATCAGGTTGTGCGGCGCCATGTTCGTGGCCATGCCGACCGCGATGCCCGTCGTGCCGTTGACGATCAGGTTCGGGATCGCGGCGGGGAGGACCGACGGCTCGTACTCGCGGCTGTCGTAGTTCGGCTTGAAGTCGACGGTCTCCTCGTCGATCGACTCCGTCATCGCCACGCCGGTCGGTGCCATCCGGGCCTCGGTGTAGCGCATCGCTGCGGGCGGGTCCTCGCCGCCGGGCGACCCGAAGTTGCCATGGCCGTCGATGAACGGCAGTCGCATCGCCCAGGGCTGCGCCTGCCGGACCAGCGCGTCGTAGATCGCACCGTCGCCGTGCGGGTGCAGCCGACCCATGACCTCACCGACGATGCGCGCGCACTTGGTGTGCCCGCGGTCGGGCCGGAGGCCCATCTCGTTCATCGTGTAGAGGATCCGGCGCTGGACCGGCTTGAGGCCGTCGCGGGCGTCCGGCAGCGCCCGGGAGTAGATGACCGAGTAGGCGTACTCCAGGAAGGAGGCCCGCATCTCGTCGCCGACGTCGATGTCGAGGATGTGCTCCTCGAAGTCCTCCGGGAGGGGTTCGGGCTTTGTGCGGCGTGCCATGCCGCCATTCTCCCTGCCGCCGCCGACCGTCGGTGCCCGGGCACGCCGCTGAGGAGCGGATCTATGCCTACGCCCGATAGATTTCTCCTGTGAGCCCCGTCGACCCGACTCCCACGGACGAGATCGGGGCTCCGCCTGCGCACTGGGAGGGCGACGTCCTGCTCCGGGACGGACGGACCGCGCACATCCGGCCGATCCACCCGGACGACGAGCAGCTCCTGGTCGAGTTCTACTCACGGGTCTCCGACCAGTCGAAGTACTACCGCTTCTTCTCGCCGATGCCGACGCTCTCCGAGCGTGACGTGCGCCGGTTCACCCATGTCGACCACCGCGACCGGGTGGCCCTGGTGATGATCCTCCAGGGGCGGATGATCGCCGTCGGCCGGTACGACGTCATCGAGGCCAGCGAGGCGGAGGTCGCCTTCCTCGTCGAGGACGAGCACCAGGGTCGCGGGATCGCTCAGCTGCTGCTCGAGCACCTCGCCGAGGCCGCCCGGGAGCACGGGGTCGAGCGGTTCACCGCCGAGGTGCTGCCGGACAACCACCGGATGATCCAGACGTTCCGGGACGCCGGCTACCACGTCGCGAGCGGCTACCACGACGGCGTGATCACGCTGGAGTTCCCGATCGACCCGACCGACACCGCCATCGGGGTCATGCGGGATCGCGAGCACGCCGCGGAGGCCGCCTCCATCCAGCGCTTCTTCAACCCGCGCTCGGTCGCGATCATCGGCGCGAGCCGGCGGCAGGACACCATCGGCCAGGTGCTGGTGCGCAACCTGGTGACCGGCGGCTTCACCGGCCGGGTCTACGTCGTGAACCCCAGCGCGAGCGCGGTGTCGGGGATGCCCGCCTACAAGAACGTCAACGACATCCCCGACGACGTCGAGGTGGCGATCGTGGCGGTGCCGGCGGACGCGGTGACCGACGTCGTGCTCGACTGCGCCAACAAGGGCGTGCACGGGCTGATCGTGATCTCCTCGGGCTTCGCGGAGACGGGCGAGGAGGGCCGCCGGCGCCAACGTCACCTCGCCGGGCTGTCACGCTCGTACGGCCTACGCCTGATCGGGCCGAACTGCCTGGGCATCATCAACACCGACCCGACGGTGCAGATCAACGCCTCGCTGTCGTCGGTGATGCCGGCCCGCGGTCGCGCCGGGTTCTTCTGCCAGTCGGGCGCGCTCGGCTCGGCGATCCTGGAGAAGGTCAAGAACCGCGGCCTGGGCATCTCGACCTTCGTCAGCGCCGGCAACCGCGCGGACGTCTCGGGCAACGACCTCCTGCAGTACTGGGAGGAGGACGACTCCACCGAGGTCGTCATGATGTACCTCGAGTCGATCGGAAACCCGCGCAAGTTCTCGCGGATCGCCCGCCGCGTCTCGCAGCGCAAGCCGATCGTCGCCGTCCGCTCGGGTCGTACGACGCAGGGCGTGCCGATGGGTCACACCGTGCGCCGCATCGGCGCGCCCCGGGCCGCCGTCGACGCCATGTTCCGCCAGGCCGGGGTGATCCAGGTCGACACCCTCGACGACATGTTCGACGTCGCACAGCTGCTCGCGCACCAGCCGTTGCCGCGCGGCCGCCGGGTCGCGATCGTCGGCAACTCCGACGCCCTCGGCCTGCTCGCCGCCGATGCCGCGTCCGGTGTCGGGCTGGTCGTCAACAAGTCCGTGGCCCTGGGTGCCGACGCGACCGCCGAGGACTTCGAGGACGCCCTGGACGGCGCCATCGACGATCCCGACGTCGACTCCGTGATCGCCGTCTACATCCCGCCGCTCGACGTGTCGGGCGAGGAGGTCGCCAACGTGCTGGCGGCCGTGGGGGAGCAGTCGGACAAGCCGCTGGTCTCCTCCTTCCTCGGTGCCGAGGGCATCCCGGAGCTGCTGCGCGTCCCCGATGTGGCGGGGTCCTCCGCCGGCCGCGGCTCGGTGCCGTCGTACCCGGCCGTGGAGGCGGCGGTCCGGGCGCTCGCGCGGGTCGTGGAGTACGCCGTGTGGCTGCACGCGCCCGACGGCATGCCGGCGGAGGCCGGTGACGTCGACACTCCGGCGGCCAAGCAGCTGGTCGACCGGATCGTCACCGACCCCGAGGTCATGGCGAGCGACCGAGAGGTCGAGCTCTCCCTCGACCAGCTCACCGCGCTGCTCGGCTGCTACGGGATCGAGCTGTGCCCGACGATCCCGGTCCGGTCCCTCGAGGAGGCGCAGGCGGCCGCCGACCAGCTCGGGGGCGAGGTGGCCCTCAAGTCGACGCTCGAGTCGATGCGGGAGCGGCCCGACCAGGCCCACGTCTGGCGCCACATCTCCGGCTCGAGGGACATGGCCGAGGCGTGGGAGACGCTGACGCGCACCATCGACCCGGTCGCCGGCAGGTTCGTGGTGCAGCGCAACGCCCCGCCGGGCGTGCCGATCGCCGTGCGGTCGTTCGAGGACCCGCTGTTCGGCCCCGTCGTGTCGTTCGGGATCTCGGGGCCGGTGATCGAGCTGCTCGGTGACTGGTCCTACCGGATCCCGCCGCTGGGGCAGCACGACGTCACCGCGATGGTGCGCGAGGTGAAGAGCTCGCCCCTGCTCTTCGGCTACCGCGGCGCCGAGGCGGTCGACGTGACCGCGATCGAGGACCTGATCACCAGGGTCGCCGAGCTGCAGAACGACCTGCCGCAGATCAGCTCGCTCGAGCTGTCGCTGGTGCTCGCGGGCGTGGACGGGGCACGGGTGCTGACCGCGTCGGCCCGGGTGGCCCCGGTCAGGGACCCGCGGCCGGACTCGGGGGTGCGGCGGATGCCGGACCTGGTCACCACGATCCCCGACTAGTCACCTCGCCGCAGCATGGGAGGATGCCTCCATGCCGAACGCACGTGCTCGCGCCACCGACGACCGGGATCGGATCGTTGAGCTGAACGCCGCGATCGACCGCACCGGCTACTACCCCGAGGTGGTCGCCGACGCGGTGGCCGGTGCCCTGGGTGGGGAGCCGGTGGTGTCGTTCTACGTGCACCACGAGCCGACCTTCGAGCGGGACGAGGTCCGCCGGCACCAGACGGTGGTGGTGCTCACGCCGACCCGCCTGATCCTGGCCCACACCGACGAGCACGCCGGCGACGACCTGCTCCCCGAGCCCTACACCTCCACCTCCACCGAGGCGGTCAGCCTCCGCGCGGTCGCCTCCGTGGTCGTCACCCGGATGACGACCAACCCGACCGCCGGGCCGACGCCGCCGGCCGAGGCGGTCCTGACCATCGGCTGGGGCGCGGTGAGCCGGATGGAGCTGGAGCCGGCGGGGTGCAACGACCCGCAGTGCGACGCCGACCACGGCTACACCGGCACCCTCTCCTCCGACGACTTCTCCCTGCGCGTCTCGGCCGCGGCCGACGGCACGGACGCGGTCGGCGGACTGCTGTCGTTCGCCGCCTCGCTCTCCGCCCTGACCCGGGGCTGATCCGCGTGGTCGACCCGGGCGAGTTCTGCGAGCCCGCGTACGGCGTGCGCTCGCTCGGCGACGTCGTGCCAGCGGTGGCGCAGGCGCTCGGCAGCCCGCTCGGCCCTGCGCCCTCGGGGCTGTCGCTGCCCGAGGCAGCCTCCTACGTGGTGTTCCTGATCGACGGGCTCGGCGCGCGACTGCTGGAGAGGCACGCCGAGGCGGCGCCGTACCTCTCCTCGCTGCTGGCCGTCTCCGAGCACGCCACCGCGGGGGTGCCGTCGACCACCACGACCTCGCTGACCTCGCTCGGGACCGGGCTGACGCCCGGGGCGCACGGGCTGGTCGGGTTCACGACCCGGATCCCGGGCACCAACGAGCTGCTCAACGCACTGATGTGGGACGGCGAGGTCGACCCGCGGGAGTGGCAGCCGCACCAGACCGCGTTCGGATCGCTGCAGAACGCAGGGGTCCGGGTGACCGTGGTGAACAAGCGGGAGTTCAACGGCAGCGGGCTGACGGTGGCGGCGCACCGGGGAGCCGACTACGTCGGCGTCGACCGGGTGGGGGAGCGGATCGCCGCAGTGGTGTCCGCCTCGACAGCGTCGCAGCGTGAGCCGGCCCTGACCTACGTCTACGACGGCGACCTCGACTGGACCGGCCATCGCTGGGGCGTGGCCTCGAGCCAATGGCTGCAGCAGCTGGCGATGATCGACCACGAGGCGGAGCAGCTGCGCGAGGCGCTGCCCCGCGACCGGCGGATGCTCGTCATCGCCGACCACGGGATGGTCGACGTGCCCGCCGAGTCGCGCATCGACCTCTCCAACGACGAGGACCTGAGGTCCGGGGTCGCCCTGATCGGCGGCGAGGCACGCTTCCGGCATCTCTACTGCCGCGGCGGTGCCGTCGACGACGTCGTCTCCTGCTGGACCGACCGGCTCGGCGACCGTGCCGAGATCCTCACCCGCGGTGACGCGATCGCGCGCGGGTGGTTCGGGGCCGTCGACCCGACGGTGCTGCCGCGCATCGGCGACGTGGTCGTCGCCTGCCGCGGGGACTTCGCGGTGCTGTCGACCGACGGCTTCCCCTACGAGGCGCACCTGATCGGCATGCACGGGTCGCTGACGCCGGACGAGATGCTGATCCCGGTCCTGCTCGACTGATCGCCTCCGCCGCCGACCGAACCTTCTCCCGGCTCGCGTCGTCTGGGAGGTTGACCGGGGCCGACCACGTGCCCCCTGAGTCCCGGAGGGACCATGGCAGCTCGTGACCGCGCCGCGTTCGCGGAGTTCGTCGCCGCCCGCTCGTCCTCGCTGCACCGCGCCGCCTACCTCATGGTCGGCGACGTCGGTCTGGCGCAGGACCTGGTGCAGGAGGCGCTCACCAAGACGTACGTCGCCTGGCCGAGGCTGCGCGATCCGGCCAACGCCGACGCCTACACCCGGAAGGCGATCATGACGACGGCGATCACCTGGTTCCGGAAGAAGAGCTGGAACAGCGAGCGCGCCGCCGCGGTGGTCCCGGACGGCATCAGCGAGGGGCACGCGGACCGTGTCGTCGTACGGACGTCGCTGATGGAGGCACTCGCGCAACTGCCGCCCCGGCAGCGGGCCGTGATCGTGCTGCGCTACTACGAGGACCTCACCGAGGCCCAGATCGCCGGCGTCCTCGGCTGCGCGGCGGGCACCGTCAAGAGCCAGGCCTCCGCCGCGCTCACCAAGCTCCGCGACCTGCTGGGCGACGCGCTCGACCTCTCCGACCTCACCACCTCCGAAGGGGTGCCCGCATGACCGAGAAGCTGAAGGTCCTGATGGACCGCGCCCTAGACGTGAACTTCGCGGCCGTTGATCTCGACGCGATCACCACCGCCGGCGACCGCGCCGTACGCCGCCGCCGGCTCGCCGTCGGGGGCGCCGGCCTCGCGACGGCAGTCGTGGTGGCCGGCACGGCG
>NZ_SSXI01000223.1 GCF_004803405.1 Nocardioides sp.
CGCGCCCTGCATCTCGACGGCCTCTCCGACGTGGCCGACGGCCTGACCGCCTCCCACGACCGCGAGCGGTCCCTGGCCGTGATGAAGAGCGGCACGGCGGGCCCGGCGGGCGTCGCCGCCGTCGTCCTGGTGCTCGGGGGTCAGGCCTCGGCGCTGATGTGGTTCGTGGGCTGGGGAGGGGACGTGCGCGGGGCGGTGATCGCCGGCGCCACGGTCTGCGCCTCCCGCGCGGCGCTGTGGATCACCTGCTGCACGATCGTCCCGCCCGCCCGGCAGGACGGCCTCGGCATCACCTTCACCCGTCGCGTCCCGGTCGCCGCGGCGGCGTGCGGCTGGGCCGCGCTCGCGGCGCTCGCCACGCTGGTCGACCCGGTCCGGGGTCCGGTGACCGTCGCCCTTGCCGCGCTGGTCGTGGTCGGGCTCACCGCGCACGCCGTGCGACGCTTCGGTGGCGTCACCGGCGACGTGTACGGCGCCGGCATCGAGGTCGCCCTGGTCGTGCTGCTCGTCGGGCTGGCCGGCGCGCCCTAGAGCTTCAACACCCGCCCCGCGACGACCAGGTGCACCTCGTCGCAGACCGCGGCGACGCGCTGGTTGATCGTCCCCAGCGCGTCGCGGAAGATCCGCGCCGAGCGGTGCTCGGGCACCACGCCCAGCCCGACCTCGTTGGTCACGACCACCACCGGCACCCTGGTCTCCGCCAGTACGGCCGCCACCTCCGAGAGCAGACCACCGACGTAGTCGTCGATCTCGACGACAGGCGCCTCCCAGAGCCGGGCCTCGTCGATCACGGCGTTGAGCCAGGTGCCCAGGCAGTCGACGAGCACCGGGCCGGTCGCCGTCCGGATCGCACCGGCCAGGTCGCGGGTCTCCACAGTCGACCAGGTCGCCGACCGGCGCGCCCGGTGCGCAGCCACCCTCGCGGCCCAGTCGTCGTCGTCGTACACGGGACCGGCGGCGACGTAGGTGACGGCACGTTCCTCGGCCAGCAGCCCCTCCGCGTGCCTCGACTTGCCGGAGCGCACGCCTCCGGTGACCAGGACCCTGCCGACCGTCACTGCAGCATCAGCCGACCGTGAGCGCGACCCTGCGGGCCGCGATGTCGGCGGACTCGAGCCGAGCGCGGACGTTCTCACCCAGCGGCAGCGGCCGCGGCGAACTAACGGGAGCCTCGACGCCCACGTCGGCGAGCAGCACCACGCCCCGGGTCGGCTCCTCGTCCCGCACGCTGGTGACCACGCCGTCGAACTCCTCCCCCACCCGGTCCGAGAGCACCGCAGCCTCGATCAGGTCGAGCACCGCGCGCTCGTAGGAGCCGGCGCGCCGCGCGGAGTCCCGCAGCTCCTCGGGCAGGTCCGGCAGCGCCGCCGTCACCCAGTCCGGGACCGGGCGGCCGGCGCTGAGCGCCAGGCACGTCTCGCCGGCGTAGCGATCGCCGAGGCGACGCAGCGGCGCGGTGACGTGGGCGTACTCCGCTGCGATCGCGGAGTGCCTCGTCTGCTCCGGAACCGTTCCGTCGAAGGCCGCGTAGCCACTGCCGCGCAGCAGGCGCTTGCATGCCGCGACCATCGCCTGGTGCGCGGGCTTCGCGGGGTCCAGCGAACGGATGAACTCCACGTGGTCGGTGCCCTCGGGCCACGAGATCCGGAGTCCGCGGGCCACCCGGCGCAGCCGGGCGACGTCGCGCGGATCCGGCGGCGGGACGGTGCGCAGGATGCCCACTCCGCCCTCGACCATGAGGGAGGCCGCCGCCATCCCGGTCATCAGCGAGATCTGCGCGTTCCACAGCTCGACCGGCAACTGCTCGCGGAACACCAGCCGGAACCCGGACCCGGTCTCCTCGATCTCCTGCTCGGGCAGCGGGAGCGAGATCCCGCCACGCTCCCGCTCCTGCGCGATCCGGAGGGTGCCGACCTCCTCGAGCAGCTGGAGCACCTCGCCCGCGGAGCCGTCCTCGATCGCTCGCTGCGCCTCGACGTACGACAGGCGAGCGGTGGACCGGACCATCGCTCGCTCGACTCGGGCGTCCGTGCAGGCTCCCGCGGCGTCCACGGACAGCGTCCACAGCAGCGCGGGGCGGACCTGCTCGGGCAGCAGGGACGCGGCTCCCTCGGACAGGACCGGCGGGTGCAGCGGGACCCGGTTGCCCGCGCCGTACAGCGTCTCGCCGCGGCGGTGCGCCTCCAGGTCGACCGGGTCTCCGTGCGCCACGAAAGCGGCGACATCCGCGATCGCGTAGTGGACCACGAACCCCTCGCCCGCGCGCTCGATGTGCAGCGCCTGGTCCAGGTCCATCGAGCCCTCGGGATCGATGGTCACGAACGCGAGGTCGGTCCGGTCCAGGTCATGGCGTACGGCGGAGGCTGCGGCCTTCTCGGCGGCCCTGGTCACCTCGGGGGCGAAGTCGCCGGGGAGCTCCAGCTCCTTCTCGATCGCCGCGAGACCCTCCTGCAGCGCGGGTGGGGTCGCCTCGACCCGGACCGCGACGTTGCTCGGCATGAGGCCGACCCTATCGTTGGGCAGATGCTCATCCTGTTGCCGCCGAGCGAGGGCAAGGCCGCACCCAGCCGAGGCCAGTCCCTCGACCTGCAGGCGCTCTCGCTCCCTCACCTCACCGGGGCCAGGCAGCGCGTCCTCGGCGCCCTGGTCAGCCTCTGCAGCGAGGACCCCGACCACGCCGCCACGGTCCTGGGGCTGTCCAGCAGCCAGCGCGACCTGGTGGCGCGGAACGCGACCCTCGCCTCGGCACCGACCGCGCGCGCCGACCGCGTCTACACCGGCGTCCTCTACGACGCACTGGACGTCGGGTCGCTCTCGGCCGCCGCGAAGCGGCGCGCGTCCCGTCGGGTTGCGGTGACGTCGAGCCTGTTCGGCATGGTGCGCCTCGGCGACCGGATCCCGGCCTACCGGCTCTCCGGCGACGCGACCGTGCCCGGCCTCGGGCCGGTCGCCGCCGTGTGGCGTCAGGCGCTTCCCGACGCAATGGCCGAAGAGGTCGGACGGGGACTGCTCATGGACCTCCGCTCCAGCATGTACGCAGGGTTCTGGCGGCCCGGGCCGGAGCTGGCCGCGCAGGTGGCGACCGTGCGGGTGCTGCACGAGACGAACGGTCGGCGACAGGTGGTGAGTCACTTCAACAAGGCCACCAAGGGGCGGATCGTGCGCGCGCTGCTGGAGGACGGCGCCGACCCGAGGACGCCCTCGGCGCTGGCGGGTCACCTGGAGCGGCTGGGGTGGACGGTCGAGGTCGGCCCGGCCACGAAGAAGGGCATCCAGCTCGACGTGGTGGTCAGCGAGCTCTGAGGCCGACCCCGCGCCCGGCTACTGGGTGTCGAGGAAGAGCTCCAACAGCTCGACCGCCGCTGCCCGCTTGTCACCGATGTCCCGCGGCTCCTCGCTGAAGATCTCGACCCCGACCACGCTCGAGTCGGCCTTGGTGATCGCCTCGCTGCGCCGCGGCGAGCCGAAGGCCACCCCGTCGTCGCCGACGTCGATCGGTGTCGCCTCCGTGCCCAGGTTGCTCGCCTCGTCCTTGACGGACTGGATCTCCTCGTCGGCGATGACACCGGCGCCCTTGACGATCGTGACGCCGACCCCGCTGCCGGAGTAGGTGCATCCCGCCGCGACGACCAGGTTGCCCTGGAGGTCCAGCTCGACGTCGTACCCGACCACGTCGGAGACCGCGTCCGCGGTGGGGCAGCTGGCGCCGCCCAGGCCGGGCACGGTCTCCTCGACCTTCTGGACCAGCTGGTAGACCGCGAAGCCGCCGATTCCGCAGAAGACGATGCCGAGCGCGAGCACCACCACCGCCGCGATCACGCAGCCCTTGCCGCCCTTCTTCGGCGGCGGTTGGTACGGCGGCTGTTGGTACGGCGGCTGGGGACCGCCGGGACCACCAGGTCCGGCCGGTCCGCCGGGACCGTAGGGCTGGTACGGCGGCTGGGGACCGCCGGGACCACCGGGACCACCGGGTCCGGAGGGCTGCTGCTGCGGGTGCTGGCCGGGGCCCGGCCAGGATCCGGGGCCCGGCGGTGGCGGCGGGTAGCTCATGTCCGCAAGCGTGGCAGCGAGGCGGCCGCCCCGCAGGAGGGTTTCCCCTCTACTTCGGCTACCAGCGCCCCGTGTCGAGCAGGGTCCGCCGACCGGGGGCGAGCGTGTTGTAGAGGCGCAGCGAGCTCGTCCACTCCCCCGTGGTCACGTCGGGGTGGAACGAGACGGCCGACACCGACGCCGGCGAGAGCTCCATCTTGAAGAGCGCGTCGAGCGGCGCCCCGACCGCGTGGGCGACGAGGGTCTTGATCGGGGTCACGTGGCTGACGACCACCACGGTCCGGCCGGCGTGGGCCGCCAGCAGGCGGGACAGGCCGGCGAGCACTCGCTCCTGCACGCCGACGAACGACTCGCCGCCGGGCGGCGTCGCCGCCAGGTCGGCGAACCACGCGTCGAGCCCGGCCTGGTCGCGCTCGGCCACCTCCGCGAAGGTCAGCCCGTCCCAGTCGCCGAACTCCATCTCGGCGAAGCCCGGCTCCTCCTCCACGGGCAGCCGCAGCTGCTCAGCGATGATCTCGGCCGACTCCCGGGTGCGCCGCACGGGCGAGCACACGACGGCGTCGATCCGCTCCCGCAGCTCCAGGAGCCACGCGGCCACCTCGGCGACCTGGGTGCGCCCCTCGTCCGACAGGCCGGGGTTGTCGCCACCCAGACCGCCGGAGAACCGCCGGGCGGAGGTGTGCGCCGTGACGCCGTGACGAACCAGCACGACCGTGGTGGGCGCACCCGGCTTGGCCGACGGACTCTCCGCCTGCTCGACCAGGGACTCCGGCTGGTCGGGCAGCCGGTCCCCGGCCTCGTCGCCGGCGCCAGGGACGGTCACGCCCGCCCGCCTGCCGTCGAGCGCCTCGTTGACGAGCCGGTCGGCGTGCTGGTTCCGGTCCCGCGGCACCCAGGTGTACGTGGTGTCCGCGGGCGCGAGCCGCCTGGCCTCCTCGACCAGCGAGCGCATGTCCGGGTGCTTGACCTTCCAGCGCCCGGACATCTGCTCAACGACGAGCTTCGAGTCCACCCGCACCTCGACCGCCGCTCCGGGCGCGAGCTCTGCGGCGAGCTTGAGCCCGGCGATCAGCCCGGAGTACTCGGCGACGTTGTTGCTGGCCACGCCGATCGTCATCGCCTCCTCGGCGAGGACCTCACCGGTCTCGGCGTCCTTGAGGACCGCCCCGTACGCGGCAGGACCGGGGTTCCCGCGCGACCCGCCGTCGGCCTCGATGACGACCGCGCGGCGACCCGGAACGGTCACTAGAGGCCGCTCTCCGACGTCCGCACCAGGATCCGCTGGCACTCCTGGCAACGCTCCACCTCGTCGCTCGGCGCGCTGCGGATCCGACCGAGCTCGGCCGGGTCGAGGCTCAGCCGGCAGCCGCCGCACTGGCGGGCGCGGAGCTCGGCGGCACCCACGCCGTTCTTGTTGGCGCGCAGCTTCTCGTAGAGGGCGAGGAGGTCCTCGGGCAGCGCGGCGACGATGGCGTCGCGGCCTGCCGACACCGATGCGATCTCGGCGTCGAACGAGGCCACCTTCGCGTCCCGCGCGGAGGTCAGGTCGCCCAGCCGGGTGTCGACGGACTCGAGCGCGGCGGTGAGCTCGGCCAGCGCGGACTGCGCCTCCTCGAGCTGCTCCATCACCTCCAGCTCCTCGTCCTCCAGGGCGGAGATGCGCCGCTCCAGTGTCTCGAGCTCGTGCTGCATCCGCTCGAGGTCCTTGGGACTGGCGATGGCGCCGGAGTCCATCCGGTCCTGGTCGCGCTTGCGTCGGGCCTTGACCTGCTCGACGTCGGCGTCGGCCTTCGCCTGGGCGGCCGCGAGGTCGTCCACGACGATCATCTGGTCGCGCAGCCGGCCGTCGATGTCGGCGCGCTTGCCGAGCAGCTCCTTGATCTCCGCGGCCTCGGGCGGATGGGTCCGCTGGTGCCGGAGGTGGTCGACCTGCGAGTCGAGCGACTGCAGGTCCAGCAGCCGCAGCTGCGCAGACGGATCGGCCTTCATCGGGTCCTCACGGGTTCTGCTGCAGTCACAGGTGCCTTCACAGTCTCATTGTCCAAGGGTCGGTGACGAGCGCGCTCACCCGGGTCTCCACCGCGTCGCCGAAGGCGTCGCGGAGCCGTTGCTCCACGACCGGGAGCCACGTCCACTCCGCCGCCCAGTGGGCGACGTCGACCAGGGCAGGTCCACCCTTCTCGACGAACTCCGCGGCCGGGTGGTGGCGCAGGTCGCTGGTCAGGTAGACGTCGACGGGCAGCCCCGCCACCTGGTCCAGCAGGAAGTCGCCGGCTCCACCGCACACCGCGACCCGGCGGACCAGCCGGTCCGGGTCGCCCGCGACCCGGACCCCATGGGAGGTCGTCGGGAGCGTGGCGGCGACCCGCTCGGCGAACTCGGCCAGCGTCATCGGCGGCAGCGCACCGCAGCGGCCGGTGCCCGTCGTGACCACGCCGGGGTCCGCGAGCTCCACGACGTCGTACGCCGGCTCCTCGTAGGGGTGGGCGGCGAGCATGGCGCGGACGACAGGTCCGCGCAGGCTGCGGGCCAGGACGACCTCGACCCGGACCTCCGAGACCGTCTCGATCGCACCGACCGTGCCGATCAGGGGGTTCGCGCCGTCGAGCGGCCGGAACCGGCCCTCCCCGGGAGCGCTGGTGAAGGACGCGAAGTCGTAGTCGCCGATCCGGCCCGCTCCGGCCTCCGCCATCGACGCCCGGACGGGCGCGGCGGCGTCCTGCGGCACGTAGACGGTCAGCTTGTCGACGGCCTCCCCCACGGCCGGCACGATCGGCTCGAGGTCGGTCAGCCCGAGGGCGTGCGCCAGCGATTCGGACACCCCACCAACCGCCTGGTCGGCGTTGGTGTGGGCCGTGAGGAGGGCACAGCCGGACGCGGCGAGCGTCGCCAGGGTCCGGCCCTTGGGCGTGGTGGCGGGGAACCCGTGGACCGGCTTGAGGAACAGCGGGTGGTGCACGACCAACAGGTCCGCCTTCCACTCGGCCGCCTCGTCGGCCACGGCCGGCGCCGGGTCCACCGCGAAGAGCACCTTCCTCACCGGCTGCTCCGGGTCGCCGTACGTGAGGCCGACGGCGTCCCACTCAGCGGCGGTCGAGGGCGGATACCAATCGTGGACCAGGTCTACGACGTCCTTGAGAGCCGGCATGTCCGCCAACCTATCGGGAGGCCGGCGCACCATCGACCGCGAGCGGCGGCCCTGTCCCGGACCGCAGATCGGTTGGTACGCTGGCCGCGCCAGTCGACCTCCACGCATGTGGCGGTCAGGGAACCCGGTGCGAATCCGGGACTGACGCGCAGCGGTATGGGTGACGGGCGGAGCAGGCGGTCAGCGATGGCCGCTTGATGTCACTGGGTGATCACCACCTGGGAAGGCGCTCCGTCCGCGCGATCCCGAGTCCGAAGACCTGCTGGCCCTTGCGACATCTGTCGTGAGGTCACCAAGGGTGACGCGGCGAGCCCCCGACCTCGAAGGACTTGTGTGGTGAACCGGGCCCCCGGGACCGCTCCGTCCCGCAGCCGTCCCGACCGGTGCCCCGGCGTCGTGGAGCCGTTTGCGGCCGACGACGGCGGGCTGGTGCGCGTGCGCATCCCCGGGGGGCGGCTCCCCGTCTCGCGGCTGCAGGCGTTGGTCGCCGTCGCCGAGGAGTACGGCGACGGCCGGGTCCGGCT
>NZ_SSXI01000004.1 GCF_004803405.1 Nocardioides sp.
CAGAGCATCACAGTGGGGCCAAATGGGGTTGTCATACTCACACGAACGTGCCGCGCGGGCCTGGAAGGACAGAATCCTCGCCAGCGAGGTGACCCACGTCAACGCCCTCGCCGTCGACGAGACCATCAGACCCGACCACGGTCGAAGGCCTGGCCGACTCCGCCTGGCATTCGCGATCGGCCACCCTCTCGGCGGGTCCGGTGCGCGACTGGCCACGACCCTGCTCAACGTGCTCGAGCTGCGCGAGGCCCGCCACGGGCTCCAGGTGATGTGCGAGGCCGGCGGCCTGGCCAACGCCACGATCATCGAACGGACCTGAGTCAGTGGGCAGGCCCCGTCGTGCTGATGCCACCATCGACCGGGATGACGGCGCCGGTCACGAATGTGGAGGCGCGGGAGGACAGGTAGATCACCGCTCCGGCGATGTCGTGCGGCTCACCGATGCGGTCGACCCGGGTCATGGCGCGGAACTCGTCACCACGCTCGCGCAGGGATGCCTCCATCATCTTGGAGGGGAAGGGGCCGGGTGCGATCGCGTTGACCAGGATGGTCGGCGCGAGGTCCGCGGCCAGGTGCGTCGTGAGGTGGTGCACCGCGGCCTTCGAGGCCGAGTAGGCGTAGTTGTCGAACGCCGGCACGAGGATGCCGTCGATCGACCCGATGTTGATCACGCGCGAGGGGTCGCCTTCGGTCGCGGCCTTCTCGAGCAGGGGGCGTGCGAAGCGCGTCATGTTGAACAGGCCCTTGACGTTGAGGTCCATGACCCGGTTCCAACCGCTGTCGGGGTAGTCCTCGATGGGAGCGCCCCAGCTCGCTCCGGCATTGTTGACGAGGATGTCGACCGCGTCGGCGTGTGCGGCCACGTCGTCGACGAGGCCTCGGCACTCGTCCTCCTTGCTGAGGTCGCGCGCGAAGGCATGCACGGTGCCGAGCTTTCCGAGTTCGCGCGCCGCCGCCTCGCAGGCATCGGCCTTGCGCGAGGAGATGAAGACCTCCGCACCCGCGGCCAGCAGTCCTTCGGCGATCATGTAGCCGATCCCGCGGGTGCCACCGGTCACGATGGCCTTCTTGCCGCGCACCGAAAAGAGCTCTTGCATCCTAGGTTCCTACCTCTGTTTGACGTGTTGAAAGCTGATCGGGGGAGAGTCGGGGTGCCTCAGCGGCCCTCGAAGACGATCTCGTGATGGTTCGCACGGAACTTGCGCGCGCCCTGCTCGAGCAGGGCAGTGACGGCGTTCTGCATGTCCCGTGTCTCGAACACCACGGTCGCCTCGTCGAGGACGAAGCTGTCGGCGGACCGCGAGTCGTTCGTCAGTGCGTGCCGGATCATCCGCTTGGTCACGCCGTGGGCCACGGCCGGTCCGCGGGCGATCCTTCGCGCGACCGCGTGCGCCTCCTCGTGCAGGTCGGCGAGCGGCACCACCCGGTTCACGATGTGCCACTGCGCGAACTGCTCGGCGCTGTAGTTGCCCGCGGTGTAGACGATCTCGCGAGCGATCCCCGGTCCACAGCGCTCGGCGAGCCGGTAGGCACCGCCGAGGAACGTGGTCACTCCGATCAGTGCCTCGACCTGGGAGAAGACCGCGTCGTCGGAGGCGTAGATGAAGTCGCAGGCGAGAGCGAGCTCGAGTCCTGCCGCGTAGCACAGGCCGTTCACGGCCGCGACGACGGGGAACGGCGCGTCCTCGATCGCCCAGATCGCCTCCATCGCCTCCGACAGGAACTCCCGCGCGCCTGCGCGGTCCTTGTCGAGGAACAGGCCCACATCGGCACCGCCGGAAAAGAGCGGCGAGTTGGACTGGATCACCATTGCGCGAGCCCGCTTCTCGGTGGCCTGCTCGACCGCGCTCACCAGGCCCTCGATCTGTCCGTGGTCGAACAGCTCGGCGGGAGGGTTCGCGGTGGTCACGACCGCGACGTCGTCGACCCACTCAAGCTTCACGTGACTCATTGCCGTACTCCTTCGGAGACTGTCGGGGACCCGGGAGTACCCGCTGGAGGCGATAGACTAAATCGTCTAGACTAAATCGTCAACACCGATCCCGGTGGCGGCTGCGGGCGAGTGCGCGCGGCTAGCCTTGGGCACGTCCGCACTTCGCGGACGAGAGGAAGGAACGAGTGGCCCGATGGTGAGCCCCAGGACCAAGACAGCCCCGGACCGGCCTCTGCCGCACCGCGATCGACTCCTGCGGGAAGGGATGCGGGCGTTCTACGCCGTCGGCTTCCACGGGACCACGGTCGACGCGATCCTGGAGACGTCGGAGGTCCCGAAGGGGTCCTTCTACCACCATTTCGGCTCGAAGGAGGCGTTCGCGCGAGCCGTTCTCGAGCAGTACATGGCGTTCCAGCTCGACCTAATGGGGACGTGGGCCGATCGCGACGACCTGACCACGCCCGAGAAGGTCGAGGGCTACTTCGACGAGCTGGTTTCGAACTTCGTCCGGTCGGGGTTCGAGCGTGCGTGTCTCGCCGGCAAGTTCTCCACCGAGCTCGCCGCCTCCTCCGACGCGTTCCGGATAGAGCTGAATGCCGGCTTTGCGCGGTGGAAGGCGGGACTCGCCGCGATGCTCTCCGCCGGGCAGGAGAATGGTGACATCCGCAGCGACCTGCCCGCCGCCGAGCTGGCCACCACCGTCCTCGTGCTGCTGCAGGGCGGCTTCGTCCTTGCGCTGTCCGATCACGACGACCGATCGCTGGAGTCGGTGCGGTCGACCCTGGCGACCGTGCTGAGCCCGCCTCGCAAGAGGAGGGTGTGATGACGATCGACGAGCTGCGTCGCAGGGTCGCCGAGTTCCTGGCGGCCAACGATCCCGGGACCACGGACCGCACGGACTTCCTCCGTGCCCGGTACGACGCCGGGCTTGCCTGGGTCGGCTTCCCGGTCGGGCACGGCGGACTCGGGGCGGACCAGGCACTGCAGCCGGAGGTCGACCGGCTCTTCGCGGGGGTCGGAGCGCCCGACAACGATCCGGCGGCCAACGGCATCGGCCTCGGGATGGCGGCGCCCACCATCCTCGCCTACGGCACGGAGGAGCAGAAGAGACGCTTCCTCGGGCCGCTGTGGACGGGCGAGGAGCGCTGGTGCCAGCTCTTCAGCGAGCCCGGCGCCGGCTCCGACCTCGCGAACGTCTCCACGCGTGCCGTGCGCGACGGCGACGGCTGGGTCGTGAACGGCCAGAAGGTGTGGACCTCCCAGGCTCAGAACGCCCGCTTCGCGATTCTCGTCGCACGCACGGACCCCGACGCCGTGAAGCACGCCGGCCTGACCTACTTCCTCTGCGACATGACCGATCCCGGCGTCGACGTCCGGCCGCTGCGCCAGATCACCGGCGAGGCGGAGTTCAACGAGGTCTTCCTCACCGACGTGCGGATCCCGGACACGCAACGCCTCGGGTCCGAGGGCGAGGGCTGGCGGGTCGCCAACACCACGCTCAACAACGAGAGGGTCTCGATCGGGAAGGGCGGAGAGCGCGAGACCGGGATGATCGGCCGGGTCGCCCGCACCTGGCGCGAGCACCCCGACCGCCGGACGCCCCAGCTGCAGGAGCGCCTGCTCAGGCTCTGGGTCGAGGCCGAGGTCGCCCGGATCACGGGGGTCCGGCTCGTGCAGAAGCTCGCGGACGGGCAGCCCGGTCCTCCCGAGGGGTCGGTCCTGAAGCTGCTCTTCGCGCGGAACGCGCAGGAGCTCTCCGGCCTCGAGGTGGAGCTGCTCGGTGAGGACGGCCTGCGCTACTCGGACTGGACGATGGTGCGACCCACGCACGTCGAGTTCACCGGCCGGGACGCGGGTTTCCGGTACCTCCGCGCGAAGGGCAACTCCATCGAGGGAGGCACCTCGGAGATCATCCGCAACATCGTCGCCGAGCGGGTGCTCGGTCTGCCCGCCGAGCATCGCGCCGACAAGGACCGGCCCTGGAAGGAGCTCGCACGATGAGCTCTGCGCCCGACCTCGACCTGCTCCCCAGCGACGTCGAGACTGCGCTGCGCAAGACCGTGCGCGCGCTGCTGGCCGACAGGTGCCCGACCGCAGCCGTCACGGCGATGTACGACGGCGACCGTTCGCTCGCCGAGGCGCTGTGGCCGGCGTTGGCGGCGGACCTCGGCCTGGCCGGTCTGCTCGTGCCAGAGGCCTTCGGCGGTGGCGGCGCGTCGGCGGTGGAGGCGGCGGCGGTCCTGGACGAGCTGGGTCGGGCGTGCGCGCCGACCCCGTTCCTGACCAGCTCCGTGGTCGCCACCTCCGTACTGCTCTCCTGCGCGGATGTCGACGTCGCCCGTGAAGCGCTCGGGTCAATCGCTGCGGGAGACCGAACGGCTGCGCTCGTCGTACCACTCTCGACCGGGCCGGACGCCTCTCTGCCCTCGATCACCGAGACCGACGGACTCCTGTCCGGCGCGGTGCGAAGCGTGGCGGGCGTCATCGAGGCGGACCTGATGGTGGTGCCCGTGCGCACGCCGGCTGGCGTCGCGGTGCACCTCGTCGAGAGCGCCGCCGCCGCGATCGAGCCGGTCGTGTCCCTCGACATGGCGCGCCAGCTCGCCGACGTGACTCTCGATGGTGCGGTCGGTCGGCTGGCACTCGCCGACGGGGAGGCGGCGATCCGGAGCGGACTGCTCGCGGGTGCGGGGCTGCTGGCGTCCGAGCAGGCGGGTGTTGCCCGGTGGTGCCTGGAGCAAACGGTGGCCTATCTGAAGGTCCGCCGGCAGTTCGGCCGCGTGGTCGGAGGCTTCCAGGCGATCAAGCACCGCCTCGCCGACCTGTACGCCGAGGTCGAGGCCGCCTCGGCCGCCGCGCGTTACGCTGCCGCAGCGCTCGCCGCCAGCGAGGACGTCGAGATCGCCGCGCGAGTCGCTGCGTCGTACTGCAGCGACGTGGCTGTTCACGCCGCCGAGGAGGCGGTGCAGCTCTGCGGTGGGATCGCCATGACGTGGGAGTACCCGGCGCACCTCTATCTCAAGCGGGCGAAAGCGGACCAGCTCGCCTGGGGAACGCCGAGCGCGCACCGCGCCGCGCTGGCAGACGTCGTGAATCTTGTCGTCGGAGCGCCGCCGGCGTGATGCCGCCTCAGGTCAGCGCGTAGATTCTGGGGCTGTCCGTCGGCAGCACGAGGAGGCCGGATGTCGCTCCGCCACGCGATCCTGACAGCTTTGATCGAGAAGCCGTCGTCGGGACTCGCGCTGACGCGTCGGTTCGACCGCTCGATCGGCTACTTCTGGCAGGCCACGCACCAACAGGTGTACAGAGAGCTCGGGAAGCTCGAGGTGGAGGGGCTGGTCCGCTCGATCCCGCAGCCCCCCTCCCGTGGCAATCGCAAGCACTTCGAAGTGACCCCTGAGGGACGCTCGGAGCTCGTGTCGTGGGTGGGAACGGAAGAGCGGCCGCGGCCGTACCGTGACGCGCTGCTGGTTCGCCTGCGCGCCGCCAGCGTCGTGGGCGCCGGGCCTCTGGTCGAGCAGTTGCGCGCACACCGCGAAGCACACCTGCGGCGACGCGACGAGTATCTCGACATCGCTGAGCGCGACTTCGGGCAGCCGGAGCTCTCCGACGTCGCGCGTATGCAGCACCTGATCCTTCGCGCCGGCATCGGCCTGGAGGAGCACTGGATCACCTGGCTCGACGAGGCGATCCCGGTGCTGGAGGGGCTCGATCTGCCCACGCCGGAGTCTTAGCGAGCGACCTGCTCCGAGACCCGGCACGCACGTACCTGCCATAGGCGCGACCGTTCTATGAGGCGGATGTCACACACTTCACCGTTGGTCCATGTCTCTCGCCACGAGGGCAGGCGTTCATGACATGCCCGGCCCGACTCCGCCACGCCCGCGCCGGCGTGGCCTCAAGGAAGGCCGGCCGCTCGGATGAGTGCCGACGACGAGCAGCCCAGCCCCGTCATCACGCTGCCGTCCGTCCGGGCACTGGCCGCGACCTTCGCCGCGGAGAAGCAACAAGAGTTCGCCGACGAGATGTTCGAGTTCATCGGCGCGGGGCTGCCCGACCTGCGACACGACGAACCGCTCGCGCACCTGGCCAGGGGAACGTGCCTGGGCATGGTCGAGCTCGTGCTGGCCATGATGGAGCACGCTCTGCCGGCGGATCGGGGCGAACCACCGGTGGTCGCGGTCGAGTACGCATGCCTCAACGCCGAGCGAGGGTTGCCCCTTGCGGACCTCCTGCGCTCCTTCCGGCTCGGCCATGCGTGCTTCGCTCGGATCCTGACGGACGCGATCATGGCTCTGGAGCAGGATCCTGCGGAGCTGGTCAACGCCGTACGGGAGAGCGAGCGGTTCGCGTTCGCGGTGGTCGATGTCGTCTCCTCCGGGATCCTTGCCGCCTACCTGGAGCAGCGCCAACGCATCGACAGCCGAACCGCATCGCAGCGCCGTGACCTGGTGCGCGCGCTGCTCGACAACGACAGCGTCGACGTCGCGCGGGCGGAGCAGTCGCTCGGTCACCGCCTGACCGGACCTCAGCTGGCGTTCGTCTGCTGGAGTGAGGGTGATGCGACCGCGCCACAGCGTGCCGTCTCCGCCCTGCAGGAGGCGCTCAACGCCCCGAGGCCCGTCCTCCTCCCCATCGACGGTTTCGCGCTCGCCGGCTGGTTCGACATGTCTCGTAGTCGGCTGGTCGTCGCCGCGCTCGCCGCGGCGGCCGGCGCCGCGGCGCCAGCAGCCCATGTCGCGCTCGGTCCGGTCCTGCCCGGATTGAGCGGGTTCCGGAACAGCCGAATCGGTGCCGAGCGTGTCCGACGGGTGGTCGGTCTCTCGCGCAGACAGGCTCCGACTCTCACGAGATGGGCCGACGTCGCCCTAATCGACGCGCTCAGCGCAGACCTCGATGCGGCGCGCGCACTCGTCCGAAACGAGCTCAGGGGGCTCAACCGTCCCGGCGACGACGTCGAGATGCTGCGCCACACCGCGCAGGCATTCGTGGTGTCCGGTTACAGCTACGCCGCGGTGGCGAGCGGCCTGCACATCCACCGGAACACCGCGTTGCAGCGCGTGAAGAAGGCGGAGGCGCTCCGTGGACTACCGCTCACCAAGCGGCCGGCGGAACTGCTCGCCGCCCTTGCGCTCGTCGACGTGATCGGAGCAACCCTCCTTGAACGCTGACCGTTGCCCCGGCGCGCGCAATGTGCTCTCCGCACATCGCTATGTGCCGCCACCATCTTTCCGGCCCCCAGCCGCTCACCTAACTTCTCGATATGACCCGCGTCACACCAGGGATGAACGGTGAGAACCCGGGCGCAGCACCACATCAAGGGAGTCGAGTTGATATGTCAGTAGCTGTCATGACGCGCCAAGTTGCCGCTCACGATCCGCGTCCGCTCATCGTGGGGCTCGGCGGCACCTTGAGTGAAGCCTCTTCAAGCGAGCGTGCCCTGCGTTTCGCGCTGGACGCCGCAGCCGCCTACGGAGCACGGACCAAGCTGTTCAGTGCGCAAGCCCTCGATCTGCCGATGTACAGCGTGGACCGCTCACGACGTACCCCTGCCGCCATCGCCTTGGTGGACGCCCTCGCGGAGGCCGATGGCGTGATCATCGCGACGCCTGCCTACCACGGCGGCATCTCCGGCCTCGTGAAGAACGCGCTCGACTACATCGAGGATCTCCGCGCGGATGAGCGTCCTTACCTGGACGGCCGGGCGGTGGGGTGCATCGTGTGCGCCTACGGCTGGCAGGCGACCACCACCACGCTGGTTTCATTGCGCTCCACCGTGCACGCGCTTCGCGGGTGGCCGACGCCGCTTGGCGTTGCGATCAACTCGTCGCAGACGACGTTCGACGGGCCCGGGAGCGTCTCCGATGCCCGATGCGCCGACCAGCTGTCCGCACTCGGCCGGCAGGTCGTCGACTTCGTCGGCGCCCGCCGGTGACCACCCACAGAGACTTCCCCAACACGAAAGGGCGACAACCGTGACCACTATCCACGAAGTCGGGCCGGTCGACAGCGCAACGATCTCGGAGCTGATCAGGCGCGACGACAAGGTCCATTACGCGACAGAGCGCGATGCCAAGCGACACGCGCACATCGGCAAGCTTCTCGACCGCACGGTCGGGACCGGATCGCGGCCGTACTACGACTCCGTGGTGATCGTCGGCGCCGGCTTCACCGCCAGTGTCATGGCCGCCCGGCTGGCGCGGAGCGAGCAGTTCCACGGCAAGGTCGTCCTCGCTGGGCCGCGCACGCAGGAGTCGCGCCGAATGAAGGACGGGGCGACGCTCAGGGGCCACGGGACCGACTACATCTGTTACGCGCTCGACGTGCCGCAGAACGCCTACGTCGACGCCCTTTACGGCGACATCGTCGACGGCCGGGGCATCGGCACGAGGAACCAGGTGACGATGGCGACGAAGGGACCGACCGGCGCCTACGAGTTCGGTCGCATCGCGTCGTTCCAGGGCGGGAGGACGGGCTTCTCTCGCCCGCTGTTCTACGGCGCCCGGAACAGCCGGATGCAGGGTGCGATCCACGAGCTGATGGCCCGCAACGGAGTCATCGAGCTGGCCGAGGCGATCACCTCCGTCGACGAGGCGTTCACGCTCGCCCCGGGCAGGCGGCCGCTCATCGTCAACGCCAGCCACAACTCGGGTCTCCTCAGCGGCCGGGCGCCGGAGGTCGACTGGGCCACGAGCGCGGTCCAGGCGCCGCTGAAGGTCAGGTCGGGCGGATTCAAGACGGTGGAGACCAACGCCTCGCTGGTCGCCACCGTGCGCCGGCGCAACCAGGTCGACGTCGGCCTCTTCAACCCGTACGGAGATCCGCTGTCGCCCAACTCGACCTTCTACGGGATCATCGTCGGCCAGGTGTCCAAGCGCGCCGGCTACGACAAGCAGCAGGAGCTCACCGAGATCACCGAGGAGCTGTACGAAGTCGCCGACGCTCTCGGCATGGACGTCGACGACGCCGATGAGACGCTGTTCGCGGGCATGGTCCCGGGCGCCCCCTGGAAGGCGCCCGCATCTCCACCTGGCACGCTGGAACTGCAGCTCATCGCTCACCAAGGTGTCTCGGCGACCTTCTCAGACGGGATGACCACGGGTGCTTCGGCGGCGGTGGCGGCTGCCGAGGCCGTAATCAGAGGTGTCGATCCCGATCGGGCCGCCCGACGCGCCGTACGCGAGGTCACCCGCGACCGCCGCATCTGGAACATCGAACGGAACAGGATCGGACCTCTTTACGACCTTCTCATCCGCACCGCTCCGGGCGCCGTTGCGTTCTACCCGTTCGGCTACCACGCCGGGACCACCTGGGCGAGCGCGGCCTGAAGCCGCTCTCCCGGACCTGTCTTTCCAAGAACTGACCGCAGAAGGGAACCCCCGATGACCATCATCGACAAGGACGTCACAGAGACCGTCACTGGAAAGCGAAAGCGCTCGGTCAAGACGCCGCCGGAGGGCGGAGTGCAACCGGGAGCCGACGTAGCGGAGCTCGCAGTGGTCTTCGCGCGGCAACGTGACGGGTTCGCCGGCAGCGCCGTGCCGTCGCTGCACGAGCGAAGGGCCACCCTCCTCAAGCTGCAGCGGCTCGTCGAGCAGAACCGGCTGGTCTTCATCGAGGCCGCCAACGCGGACTTCGGCACCAGGGCGGCGTTCGAGACCGAGATGTCCGAGATCGTGGGGACCATCAGCATCATCCGCTATATGCGTCGGAACCTCCGGTCGTGGATGGCGCCGCGTCGGCGTTCGGCCTCGATCTGGTTCAAGCCGGCCAAGAACCGCGTCGAGCCGGCGCCGCTCGGAGTCGTCGGCGTCGTCTCGCCGTGGAACTTCCCGCTCCACCTGGCCCTGATCCCAGCGGCCACCGCGCTGGCGGCGGGAAACCGGGTCATGCTGAAGGTCAGTGAGTTCACGCCGCACACCTCGGCTGTGCTCAAACGACTCATCGAGGAGAACTTCAGCCGCGACGTCTTCTACGTCACCGACGGCGGCGGCGAGGTCGCCTCGGCCTTCACGAAGCTGCCCTTCGACCACCTGCTGTTCACCGGCTCGACCCAGGTCGGCAAGATCGTCGCCAAGGCCGCTGCCGACAACCTGACGCCGGTGACTCTCGAGCTCGGTGGCAAGAGCCCGGTGATCGTCGACGCGGATTACCCCATCGGACGAGCCGCGGCCACGGTGGCGTGGGGGAAGCTCTACAACGGCGGCCAGGTGTGCATCTCCCCCGACTACGTGCTGGTGCCGCAGGGACGCGAGAAGGAGTTCGCCATCGCAGTGGTGGAGGAAGCGCGCAAGCTCTACCCGAAGGCAGCCGGGAACCCCGAGTACACGGCGATCCTCAACCAGCGGCACTACGACCGGATCACCGCCTACGTCACGGAGGCCCGGTCGCTGGGCGCCGAGGTGATCTCGGTCGAGGATCCCGAGCTCGGCAGGGAGCGCCGTCAGCTTCCGCTGACCATGATCATCAACCCGCCGGAGGACGCGACCGTCATGAAGGATGAGATTTTCGGCCCGGTCCTGCCGATCATCGGCTACGACGGCGACGAGACGGCCGCGGACTTCGTCAACGCCAGGTCGACGCCCCTGGCGCTCTACGTCCTGAGCGCCGTGAAGCGGCATCAGAAGCGGTGGCTCAGCCGAATCGCCAGCGGCAGCGCCGTCGTCAACGACATGATGATCGGCTACCTGCAGAACGACCTTCCGTTCGGCGGACGGGGAGGCTCCGGGTACGGCGCCTACCACGGTCGCGAGGGGTTCGACGCGATGTCGCACCTGAGGCCGGTTATGTACCAGCGGGCCATCTTCGGACGCACGGGCGGACAGATGCTCTACCCGCCGTACGGCAAGGTGGCCGACCTGCTGCTGAACCTGATGCGCCGCGTCTGATCGTCGGAGTGCCCGGACGGAGCCGGGAACGCGAAGCCGGGACGGTCCCGTTCCGGCGCGCGTTCGCGGGCCTCCGTCGGCGCAAGAGTAGTTGCTGGGGGAAACGTGCTACTTCGCGGCGGCGAGTGCTGCAAAGCGCCGGAACTGCTCCGCTCGCTCGTGTGTTCGCTGCGCGTCGAAGCCGCGCTCGACTGCTCCCAGCAGCAGCGACTTCGTGGCGGCGACGGCGTCGTGCGGATGTGCGGTCACACCCTGCACCATCTGCTCGAGGGCGCTGTCCAGGTCCTCTCGGGCGACGACGCGGCTCACCAGTCCGCTGGCCATCGCCTCGTCCGCCTCCACGAACCTGCCGGACGCCGTCCACTCCAGCGCGCGGGAGTAGCCGACCGCCCTGACGAGGTTCGTGGTCCCGGTGAGGTCGGGGACCAGGCCGAGAGCGGGCTCGCGCAGGCTGAACTTCACGTCGTCCGTCGCGATCCGGATGTCGCAGGCCAGCGCGAGCTGGAAAGCGGCACCGATCGCGTAGCCCTGGACTGCCGCGATGCTGATGAAGCGGGAGTCCCTCAGCCACGCGAAGCCGCCCTGGTACCCCGCGACCGTCCGGTCGAAGTCCTCGAAGGAGAGGTCGGCGAGCCCGGTGAGCGGGGCGTCCTCGCCGACCTGTTCGCCCGCGAGGAGGCGACGGTCCACGCCGGCGCTGAACGACTCGCCGGCGCCACGGACGACGACGGCACGTACCTCGTCACCGATGCATGCACCGATCGCGCCCAACGTCGTCCACGTGCTCGGTCGCATCGCGTTGAGGACGTCAGGCCGGTTCAGGGTGACGGTGAGAACGGCCCCTTCCTGGGAGCACGTGATGCCTCCCCGCTCGGCAAGGTCGTAGCGATCTGCAGGCTTCGGCATGGCCGCAACGTAGTACCAGCGCCAGGGTTCTGCAAAGAGTTGCAGAATCACCTCCGGGCGACACCGCCGAGTCCGGATGCCCGTGGCGCGCGCGTTCCAACCCGAGGCGCGATCGTTCTATGAGATGCCGATCACACATTCCTACCGTGGAACGGCCGAGGGAGAGGGCGGCACGAACCGAGACAGGGCCGATGAACTCACCAGGGGGAACCGACGTGCCGCCGACTCGAGCGTCCGCTGGAACCGCGGTCAGGAGCCGCGCACGACAAGGCGGACCGGAGCCGACGGCCGGACGACGGAACGTCGAGCTGGCCCAAGCCCTGCTTGCCGAGCCGGGGACAGGGCGTCCCGGTCCTGACGGGATGAGCCCGGAGGCACGCCGGATCGCACGGGAAGCGCTGCGCTCGTCGACGCCGTTCAAGACGTTCGCGACGTTCGGCGACTTCTACGCCTTCGTCGGCAAGGTCTTCGCGCAGATGTTCACGCGTCGGTTCCGATTCAGGGAGTTCGTCACGCAGGCGTGGTTCATCACGACGGTGTCGTTCGGGCCCGCTTTGCTGGTGTCGGTCCCGTTCTGCGTGGTCATCGTCTTCCAGATCAACCAGGTCCTGATTCAGATCGGCGCGGTCGACCTCGCCGGCGCGGGCGCGGCGGTGGCGGTCGTACGCGAGATCGGCCCGCTCGTGAGCGTCCTGGTCGTTGCCGGGGCGGGTGCGACCGCGATTTGCGCGGACCTCGGCTCCCGCAAGATCCGCGAGGAGATCGATGCCCTGGTCACCCTCGGCATCGATCCCATCGAGCGGCTGGTGGTGCCGCGGGTCGTGGCATCGACCCTCGTCGCGGTCGCCCTCAACGGCATGGTGACCGTGGTTGGTCTGATCGGTGGTTACTTCTTCTCTGTGGTGCTCCAGGGGGCCACGCCAGGGCTCTACCTCTCCGAGCTGACGCTCCTGGTGGGTCTTTCCGACTTCCTGGCCTCCGAGGTGAAGGCTGCGGTCTTCGGTCTGCTCGCCGGTCTGACCGCCTGCTACCTGGGCCTCAACGCCAAGGGCGGCCCCAAGGGAGTCGGGGAAGCCGTGAACCAGACCGTGGTCTTTGCGTTCATGTTGCTGTTCGGAGCCAACAGCGTGATCACTGCGCTGTTCTTCCAGCTGAAGTTGGGAGCCTGACATGGCGCTGACGATGAACGGCCACGGCTCAGAGATGCTACGCCACCTGGCGAAGCCCACCACCGCCCTGCGCGAGCTCGGCGGCCAGCTGAGCTTCCACGGCAACGCCTACTCCCATGTTCCTCGGGCCCTGAAGCACTACCCCAGGGAGATCATGCGGCTCCTCGCCGAGGCCGCGCTCGGCTCGGGTGCGCTCGCCCTCATCGGCGGCACCGTGCTGGTGATCGGCTTCCTGACCGCCGCCTCCGGCATCGAGGTCGGCCTGCAGGCCTACACCTCATTCGACAACATCGGCGTCTCAACCCTGTCCGGCTTCTTCTCGGCGTACTTCAACACCCGGGAGATCGCACCGCTGGTGTCTGGCATCGCACTGACTGCCACGGTCGGCGCCGGCTTCACTGCCCAGATCGGGGCGATGCGGGTCAGCGAGGAGATCGACGCCCTCGAAGTCATGGCGGTCCCACCAGTGCCCTACCTGGTCACTACCAGGATCATCGCCGGGCTGATCGCGGTCGTGCCGCTCTTCGCGGTCGCCCTGATGCTGTGCTGGCTGGCGACCTACGTCGTCGTCGTCGTCGGCTACGACCAGGCGCCCGGCACCTATCAGCACTACTTCGACACCTTCCTCATCCCGGGCGACCTCTTCCTGGCCATCGTCAAGGTCATCTTGATGGCATTGGTGATCGTCTCGATCTGCTGCTATCACGGTTTTCGCACTTCGGGAGGACCTGCGGGCGTGGGCGAGGCGGTCGGGAGGGCGGTCCGCTCGTCTCTGATCTGCATGATGTTCATCGACCTGATCTTCGCCGTCGCCATCTGGGGCGGCCCGTCGGTCCACATCGCGGGGTGACCAGATGACGCCCTCATCGCACCGGATCGACCGCCAGGTCGTCTACGGGTTCCTCTTCATCGGCCTCATCGGGCTGCTCATCGCCGGCACGATCGCGCAGTACCGGGGCGCGTTCGAGGACAACGTCGTGATCACCGTCGAGTCGGACCGGGCTGGCCTCACGTTGGCCAAGGGCGCGCCGATCAAGCTTCGCGGGGTGGAGATCGGCGACGTCGGGGAGATCGACTTCGACGGCGAGACCGTCATGATCGAGCTCGAGATAGATCACGACAAGGTCCACCGGGTGCCGGCGGACGTGACCGCGCAGATCGTGCCTCCCACGGCGTTCGGCGCCAAGTACGTCCAGCTCACGACACCCCCTGGCAGTACGGCGGAACCGATCGAGGCGGGAGCGTTGATCCCGGCGACACGGGTCACGGTCGAAGTCGACGAGGCCTTCGAGAACCTCACCGAGGTGCTCGATGTCGCCCGTCCGGCCGAGGTCAACGCTGCGCTGACCGCTGTGGCGGGCGCAGTCGACCAACGCGGGCTGCTGGTCGGGGAGCTCATCAGCCAAACCGACCAGTACCTGGTCTCGCTCAACCCGGCGCTGCCGACGCTGAGCTCGGACCTGAGGGTCGCCGACGACGTCCTCGCCGTTTACGGAGCCGCCCGGCCTGACCTGATCGGCACGCTGACTCAGACCGGCGAGATCTCCGACGCGCTCGTCCGTCAGCAGGTGTCCCTGAGGGCGATCGAGCGCAGCCTCACCACCTTCAGCGACGAGGCGGACGTCCTGCTCCGCAGCGCGGAGGACGGAATCGTCACCACGCTCACCCTGCTCGAGCCGGTCACCAGGACGCTGGAGCGCTACTCGCCCGAGCTTCCCTGCGTCGTCCTCGGTCTGGTGGCCGTCAACGGCCCCATGGAGGCGGCGATCGGCGGGACGAACCCTGGTCTCACCACACACAGCCGGCTGATACCCCGCCGCGACCCCTACACCTACGGTCAGAACCTGCCCCTGCTCGGCGAGGATCGCGGGCCTGTCTGCTTCGGACTGCCGCACATCACCCCGGCCGAGGCGGCGCTGCCGCCACCGTCGATGCGAACCGGTGCGAACCCCCACGTCGGGCGGCAACCCACGCCGAGCCAATCAGCACTCGACACGCTGCTCGGTCTGCTCGCCGGAGGAGTCATCCTGCCATGAAGTTGAGCGTTGAACGCCGACGCCAGCGCGCGGACCTGGTCAAACTGAGCGCGTTCCTGGCGCTCGCCGCCGTCGTCACCGTGTGGGTCGCGGCCGTCACGGGCGAGTACCGGCCCGATGACCGCGAGACCTACGCCGCCGTCTTCGACGGCGTCTCCGGTCTGTCCCCCGGCGACGACGTACGCATTGCGGGCGTCGACGTCGGCAAGGTCGAGGAGATGGACGTCCAGGACGACAACACCGTGCGGGTGACGTTCAACGTCCGAGACGACCAAGAGCTGACGACCGCCACACACGCCACGATCCAGTACCGCAACCTGACTGGTGACCGGATCGTCCTGCTCACCCAGGGACGCGACCGCGCGCAGGTCCTCGATGCCGGCGGGACGATCCCTGTTTCACAGACCGCCTCAGCGCTCGACCTCGACAGCCTCCTCAACGGCTTCCGCCCGCTGTTCGCCGGCCTGGGCCCGTCGGCGATCAATGAGCTGGCCGGTCAGGTGGTCCAGGTGCTACAGGGGCAGCAGTCTGCGGTAGCCGCCCTGGTGGACCACGTCGCGTCCGTCACGACGACGATCGGGAGTCGCGAGGAGCTGATCGGGCAGGTGATCCGCAACCTCAACAGCGTCCTAGGCACCGTCGACGAGAACTCCGGCTCCCTGGGCGAGCTGATCGACGGGCTCGACGCGCTCCTGGTCGGCCTCGACAAGCAGGACACCCAGCTGCTGGACGCGGCAGCCGAGATCGACCGATTCGCCCGGGAGACCACGGCGTTGCTCACCGGCGCGCGCGGCGATGCACGGGACGACCTTGCGGCACTCCTCGTGGCCGCCCGTGGACTCAACCGGAAGTCCGCCACCCTCGAGCAGGTTCTCGCGGCGCTGGCCCGCCACTACCCGGCGATGCAGAGCACGGCCTCCTACGGCAACTTCTACAACACCTTCATCTGCGGCATACGCGTCCAGACCGACCTGGGAACGGGGCCGTGGATCCATTCCGACGCGAGGAGATGCCGACGATGAGAAAGGACAATCCCGAGCGGCTCGCGATCCGCGGCATCGTGGGCACCGTGGCGCTGGTGCTGACCGTGCTTGCCGCTCTCAACATCAACAGGCTGCCGCTGATCGGAAACAACGACGTCATCCACGTCCAGTTCGCCGAAGCCGGCGGGCTCAAGGAGGGGGACGCAGTGTTGGTCTCAGGGGCCCAGATGGGCAAGGTTCGCGAGGTCCGCCTTGATGGCGGGCTCGTGGTCGCCGACCTGGTTATCACCGACGGCGACATCGAGATCGGCGATCGCACCGAGGCCCGGATCATCACCGTGACACTACTGGGCCGGGCAGCGGTGGAGCTGGACCCGCGCGGATCGAGTAACCTCGAAGCGGGCGGGACGATCCCGGTCGATCGCACGTCGTCGCCGTACAACCTGACCAGCACGCTCAATCAGCTCACCGAGACGAGCGCGGCCATCGACAAGGACCAGCTCACCGCTGCGCTCGAGGAGACATCCTCCATGCTGCGCGCGAGCAGCCCCGACCTCGGCCCGGCGCTCGACGGGCTCACCGCGCTGTCGTCCGCGGTCTCGGCCAACGACGACGAGCTGCTGTCGCTCGTCGACCGTGCCGACCGGGTCACCGCGGTGCTTGCCAGCCGCGACGATCAGATCGCGTCGCTCCTGGGCGCCGGACGATCGCTGCTCTCGGAGGTGGAGGATCGCCAAGACGTCGTCGTCGGGCTCCTGCACAGCGCCCGGGCGCTGTCGTCCCAGCTGCGACTGTTCATCCGAGACACCGACGACGTGATCGGCCCGGCGCTGGACGAGCTTGACCGGTTGGTCGACGTGCTCAACGACAACAAGGCGAACCTGCAGGCCACGATCACCGGGCTGCGCGGCTACACCACCGCCGTCGGCGAGGCGCTGGCCAGCGGCCCCTGGTTCGACATCTACATGCAGAACCTCACGGCTCCAACCACCCTGGCCCCGATCTTTTCGGGGGTGACGCAATGAGCGGGCTGCTGCGGGTGCGGATGTCACGTCGCGGACTCGTCGGGCTGCTGGTCGCCGTGGTGCTCGTCGCCGGCGCTTGGACGTGGCTCGGCGACGACCAGGTCACGATCCGCGCCCACTTCCCCAGCACTGAGGGTCTCAATGTCGATGACGACGTGAAGGTGCTGGGTGTCAGCGTCGGGAGAGTCACGAAGATCGAGAACGACGGCGACGGCGTCGTGGTGACGCTGGAGGTCGCCGCGGATCAGCCGGTCCCGGCCGGCGCTCGCGCCGCCATCGTCTCGCCCAGCCTGGTGAGCGGGCGGTTCGTCCAGCTCGCGCCGGTCTGGACGGGCGGTGACCGGCTCGAGGACGGCGCGACGATCGACGAAGAGCGCACCGCCGTACCGGTGACCTTCGACGACGTGAAGCAGCAGCTGACCGACCTCGCGACCACGCTCGGCCCGGAGAAGGGGGACAAGGGCGGCACCCTCGCCACGACGATCGTCGCGCTTGAGCAGAGCTTGCGGGACGGCAATTCGGGTCGTCTCCGCACCACAATCATCGACCTGCGCGACGCTGCGTCAGCGCTCTCTGATGGTCGCTCCGACCTGTTCAGCACCATCGAGAACCTCGACAGCTTCACTCGCAACCTCGCGCTCCACGACGGTGCGGTCCGAGGCTTCACCGAGGAGCTCGACGCGGTCAGCACGGTGCTGGCAGCCAACCGAAGGACGATCCGAGGTGCGGTGCGGGACCTCGCCGACGTGCTCAGCTTGACCGAGCGCTACCTGAAGGAGCACCGAGGCCGCATCACCGGGACGATCCGCGACCTCAACCTGCTGATGGCCGCGCTTGCCGACCGGTCCAACGAGCTCGCGGGGGTCTTCCACCTGGCGCCGCACGCGCTCATCGGTCTGCACAACACGATCGAGGACCAGGCGATCGTGGTGCGAGCCAGCGGCAGCGGCTACGACACCGCCGCCCAGCTGCTCTGTGGCGCGCTACTCGGCACCGGCGGGACTAGTCAGCAGTGCCGTGACGCGCTGGGCCCGCTGTTCGATCTCCTGGGTCTGACGCCGGGGGAGGTGCGATGAGCGTCCGGCGCGACCGAGTCCTGAGCCGGCTGGCAGCCGGGTGCGTCGTCGGCGCACTGACCAGCTCCGGGTGTGCGATCCAGCCCAACGACCACACGTTGCCGGGACAAACCGCGGTCGGTGACGACGGCTACACCGTCACCGTCCGCTTCGACCAAATCGAGAACCTCGTCCCGAACTCCACGGTGCTGAAGGACAACGTCGTCATCGGAACCGTGGCCTCGATCGACACGGCGGATTGGGAAGCAGTGGTCGAGCTCCGCTTGCTGCACGACACGCCCCTGTCGAAGGACGCAGTGTTCTCCATCGGCCAGAAGACCCTTCTCGGTGCTCAGTATGTCGAGGTCGTCGTACCGCCGAAGCCGAGCGAATCAAAGCTCGCCGACGGTGATGTCGTGCCGGTCGAGCAGACGGGGACCTACCCGGCAACCGAACAGGTGCTCGGCGCCGTGGCGCTCTTGCTCAACAACGGAGGACTCTCGCAGATCAGCACGATCACGGGGGAGCTGTCGACGGCGTTCAAGGGTCGCGTGCCCGACACCAGGGGGCTGATCCGGCACGCGAAGGAACTCCTGGCGGTGCTTGACAGCAACCGCGACGAGATCGTCTCCGCGCTCGAGGCGCTGGACTCGCTGAGCGCCGGCCTGCGCAATGATCAGGATCTGCTGTTCGACGCGATCGACCGGATCAATCCCGGCCTTCGGGTACTCGAGGAGGAACGCGAGCGGCTGGTCAACGCTGTCACAGACACGAGTCGCACGAGCAACCGCGCGGTTCGGGTGGTGCAGGCCAGCGAGCCGGCACTGCTCGCCAACCTCGACGCGTTGGGTCCGATCCTCACCAACCTCGGCCGGGTCAGCGAGTCACTGCCCGAGGCGCTGAAGATGGGCCTCACCATCCCGTGGCCGGCGATGACCACCCGCGACGCGATCAGGGGTGACTACTTTAACCAGTTCACCACCCTCGACCTGCGTGACTCGACCCTGGCGGACACATGGCTCGGCGGACTGCCGCCTGCCCTGCAAGCCGGCGACCCGATCGAGGATCCACTGACCCTGACCGAGGACGATGACGACCCGGGAGGCGGCCTCGGGGACGACCTCGACGACCTGCTCCTGCCGGGCCCCGATCGCGACCGCGACAACGCTGACCCGAGCGGTTGCCTCCTCTCAGCGCTAGGACTCTGCTGATGGTGCTCACACCCCTGATCAGGTGGCAGCTGCGGATCTTCGGCGTCATCTCCGTTGTCGCGCTCGGTCTCACCTTCTTCGTCTACGCGAAGGTCCCGTCGATGGTCGGCATCGGCGTCTACGACGTGCACGTCGACTTCGCTGACGCGAGTGGGCTCTACCCGAGGGCCCAGGTCACGTTCCACGGCGTCAAGGTCGGCAGAGTCGTCGAACTCGAGGTCAGCGACGGTGGCGCCGTAGCCACCCTCCGCATCGAGGATGGTGCCAAGATCCCGTTGGGCGCGACGGCCGAGCTGCACAGCACCTCGGCAATCGGTGAGCAGTACGTCGACCTGGTGACCGATGATGCCGACGGCCCCTACCTGGAGCACGGAGCGGAGATTCCGCGCGAACGGGCGATCGAGATGCCTCAGATCACTCCGGTTCTGGACTCCCTCAACCGATTGTTGGCATCGGTGCCGCGTGCGCCTACGCGCCGGGTGCTGCGCCAGGTGGGGGACGGGCTCGGCGGGAGGTCTGACGACCTCGGTGGAATCATTGATTCATCCGGACAACTCCTCACCGACGCGCAGGCAAACATCGAGGCGACGACATCACTGATTGCCGCCCTCCAGCCGGTGCTCTCGACACAGGAGGATCTCGGGACAAGCACGCAGGGCTACGCAAGGGCGTTGAACGACCTGACCGCGACCCTTGCCGCGCAGAACACCGCCGATTTGCGGGCCCTGCTCAGGACCGGACCCGGCGGCCTCGACGCGCTGACCCGCACGGTGGGCGACCTACAGCCGGCGTTGCCGATGTTCCTCGCCAACGCGACCACCAACGCCGCGGTTCTCAACGCGTACCTGCCGGGTCTTCGCCAGCTGCTCGTGGTCTATCCAGCGACGATTGCCCGTCTTCAAGGTGTGGCGAACGCCCGAGCCGAGTTCGGCGACGCTCGCTTCGACCTCCGCGCCTCGTTCGACGACCCCCCGAGCTGCCAGTCCGGCTACCTGCCGCCCGGCCAGCGCCGCAGCCCGAGCGACACGACCCATCGGCACGTGAATCCCCTGGCCCACTGCAGGATTCCGGCGAACGACCCGATCGCCGCCCGCGGTGCCCGCAACCTGCCATGTCCCAACTCCGCGCAGCGTGGCCCGCTGCCAGAATCGTGCGGCCTGACCTTCCGCCGCGGGATCTGGCCGGACACGGGAGGCACGGTCGCCTACGACCTCGCCGTCGGCCGGACCGACCGGACCGACGAGCTCGACCTCGAGAACGAGAGGGGTGAGGACCTGTGGAAGATCCTGGTGCTCGCACCGCTGTCGGTGCGATGAGGAAGCAGGTCGCCGCCCTCCGGGCGCGCGTCCCCTGGCGGGCGGGCGCGGTGGCGCTGGTCGTCGTCGCCGCGCTGGCCGTCGGCGGTGAGCGCGCGCTCGCCTGGCAGGACGAGCACGCGCGCGCAACCGACGAGAAGGACGCTGCCGCAGCCGCCGCTGCAGAGGTCGAGGGCCTGATCGACATCAGCGGCTCCACGTCCGAGGACGACGTGGCGAAGCTGCTCGACGGGGCCACCGCGGGCTTTCGGTCCGAGCTCGAGGCGCAGGCCGACCGGTTGCGGAGGACGCTCTCCAAGAACAAGGTGGCGGCGACCGGGAAGGTCGTCTCGACCGGCGTGGTGAAGCTCGAGGGCGGGCGCGCGACGGTGATCGTCGCCGCGGTCGGCACGGTCAAGAACAAGCAGACCGCGGAGGCGGAGCCGCGGAACTACCGGCTGCGCGTGGACCTTCAGCGGGACGATGACCGCTGGCTGGTCTCAGGTTTGGAGTTCGTGGCATGACCAGGTCCCGAATGCTCGCTCCCGGTGCAGTGCTGGTTGCCGTGATCCTCGGCGTCTTCGCCGGCGTGCAGGCCCACCTCGCCGCGTCGACGGCCGACGCTCGCGCCGACGCGCTCGACGCCGCCAAGACCCGGGTCCCGGTCCTGCTGAGCTACGACAAGACGACCCTCGACGAGGACCTCGACCGCGCGCGGGCACAGACGACAGGCTCGTTCGCCGACGACTACGAGAAGATCCTCACCGAGGTGGTCGAGCCCACCGCCAAGCGGCGCGGCATCAGCACGAAGGCCACGGTCAGCGCCGCAGGCGTCGTCTCCGGCGACCGGGACGAGGCCGTGGTACTCCTGTTCCTGACGCAGAACACCACCGCGAAGGGCAACCGTTCGTCGGTGTCCGGCAGCCGCGTCGAAGTCACCTTGAAGCGCACCGGTGACGACTGGAAGATCGCTGGACTGAAGCCGGTCTGAACCTCGATGCAACGATTGAGGCCGAGCCGGGACCCTTCGGATCCAGGCTCGGCCGCGGGCGCAGGTCAGCCGTAGACGGGCTTGCGCTTGGCGAGGAAGGCGCCGACGCCCTCGAGGCCGTCGGGCGTGACGATGGCCTGGGCGATGGTCGACGCCTCGTGGTCCAGCTGGTCCTCGAAGGCGCGGTCCTGGGACTGCGCCATCAGTTGCTTCGTCTTGGCGAACGCACTGGCGGAGCCGTCGCGCAGGAGCGAGACCACGGAGTCGACCGCCGCGTCGAGCTCGGTCGCCGGGACGGCGCGGCTCACGAGACCCCACTGCGCTGCCTCGGCGCCGGTGATGACCCGGTTGGTGAGCGCGAGGTCCATCGCACGCACCCACGTCAGCCGGTTCGGGACCACCCAGGTCAGGCCACAGTCCGGCGTGAGCCCCGAGGTGGTGTAAGCCATCACCAGCTTCGCCTCATCGGCGGCGATGACGATGTCCCCGACTAGGGCTATGCCGAGGCCGCCGCCGGCGGCAGTGCCGTGGATGACTGAGACGACCGGAACGTCGAGTGCGCGGAGGGTGGCGAGGCCGGCGTGCAGGCCGTCGGCGGTGGCCTTGATCTGCGCCCCTCGGTCGTCGGCGTCGGCGAAGTAGCCGAGGTCCCCACCCACGCTGAACACTCGGCCCTGAGCACTGACGACCACGACCCGCGCATCGCCGCTGGCGGCGTCCTTGGCGGCGCGGTCCGCTGCCGTGCGCAGTGCTGCGCCCATCGGCTCGTCGAGGCCGTTGTAGGCGCCGCTGTGCACCAACTCGATGCGAGCGACGCGGTCGCCGACCTCGTAGGTGATTCGGTCAAGGATGGTGTCGGGCATGTCTCTCCTCGGTGTATAGATTGGGTCGGTCCTGCGAACAGTCAGGTCTCGGCTACGGCGACGACTGGGACCGACGCCGGTGTGGAGGATCTCGCCGCACGTGGCAGCGCGAAGGCGGCGGCGGACGTCAGGACGCCGCAGACCAGCAGCATCAGCCACACTCGCTGGAAGTGCTCGACCGAGTCGAACCGGGTCGAGCTGCCGAGGAGAGCGACGGTCAGGGCGATCCCGAAGGTGGCGCCGAACTGGCGGATCGACTGGTTGACCGCCGCCCCCGCCCCGAACTGGTCGGCCGGCAAGCCGTTGACTGCGGCGCTGGTCAGGTGGGGAGCCACGAGTGAGATGCCCAGTCCGGACAGGAGGGAGGCCGGTAGGAGATGGGTGGCCCAGGCGGGCTCCGCGTCGAGCGAGACCAGCAGGTAGCCGCCCGCCGTCCCGTAGACCAGCCCACCTGGCACCAGAAGGGCGCGCTGCCCGAAGCGCGCGGCCACCCGACCCATCTGCGGGCCCAGCACCAGGACGACGAGAGGCGCCGGCATCATCGCGAGGCCGGCGCGGACGACGTCGTAGTTCCAGACGCCGGTCAAGAACTGGATCAACGCGAAGAACCCGGCGGTGAACCCGATCGTGAAGGCGGCGGTGGCGATATTCGCCCAGCGGAACGCCGGGCGCGCGAAGAGCGACAGGTCAAGAGCCGGCCGCGGTACCTGGAGAGTGCGACAGACGAACCAGAGGAGCACCCCGACGCCGCTGACGAGGACGGCGACCGTGGGGACAGAGCCCCACCCCCATCGTTCGCTCTGGACGATGCCGAGGGCCAGGAGCGTGAGCGCGCTGCCGAGCAGGAGGATCCCCAGCAGATCCGGGAAGCCGTCACGCGTCGTCTCGCGTGACTCCGGCAGCACGCGCAGTGAGAGCGCGAACGCCACCATCCCCACGGGGACGTTGGCGAGGAAGACCGCGCGCCAGTCCCAGGTCTGCATCAGCAAGGCGCCTGCGGTGGGGCCGATGGCCGCAGCGAGTGCACCGAATGCCCCCCAGGAGGCCACGGCGACCGGCACCCGCGCCGGCGGGAACGCCGAGAGCACCAACGCCAGCGACGACGGCATCAGTGCCGCGGCGCCCAGCGCCTGAAGGACTCGAAAGGCGACGAGCAGCCCCGCGCTGGGAGCGAAGGCGCACAGCGCCGACGCCGCCGTGAAGGCGACCAGCCCGACGAGGAAGGTCCGCCGGCGACCGAAGCGATCCGCCATCCGACCGGCCGGCACGAGGGTCGCGGCCAGCGCAATCGTGTACGCCGACAGCGTCCAGGACATCGTCGCGAGCGAGGCCGAGGGGAAGCTCCGGCGGATGTCGTCGAACGCGACGAAGAGCACCTGGGTGTCCAGCAGCACCATGAACGACGCCGAGCCCGCGATCGCGAGCACCGCCCAAGGGCGCACGTCGCGGGCGGGTGGGGACATGGGAAGACGGTAAGCCCGCCGGTATAAAAACTCAATCACTTGATGTGGATAATCAACCACCCTACGGTTGTGACATGTCCAACAGGAGCTACCAGCAGTACTGCGCGATCGCCGCGGCGCTCGACCGGATCGGTGACCGCTGGACCCTGCTGATCCTGCGAGAGCTCTGGGTCGGGGACTCCCGATTCACCGACCTGCGCAGGACCTTGCCGGGCATCGCGCCAAACCTGCTGGCCGAGCGACTGCGCCAACTGGAGCACGACGGACTCGTCGAGCAGCGTGAGCTGCCCGCCCCGGCGGCTCGGACGGTTTACGCGCTGACGGACGACGGCCTCCGTGTCGCACCGGTGCTCAGGGCCGTGGGAAGGTTCGGGCTTCCGTTCCTCGGCGACCCGGTCGAGGGTCGGGTGCAGCCGCGGATGGCGGTCCACGCCGTCCTCGGCGCGCTCTTCGACCCTCTGGCCGCAGCGGGCCGGGACCTCCTCGTTCGGTTCGACCTCGATGGCGAAGAGCTGTGGCTCAAGGTCCGGGCCGGCGAGCTCGTCCCGGCGGAGAGCGGCCACGCGGACCTGACATTCGTGGGGAGCGCGGCAGTGCTCGTCGACGTGGCCAGGGGAGGTCTCGAGCTCGCGGCGGCCGCGCCCCGGCTGCGTGTGCAGGGTGGGTCGAGGGCCAAGCGGGCATTCGCCGAGATGTTCCCGTTCGGTGCAACTAATTGCATTTAGCACTCTGGCTTAGGTACGTTTGCGCAACTAGTTGCAAAATGGCCGGCGCGGCCGGCTGAGAGCCTCGGAGGAGAACCCGTGTCGCACTACCCCCGACTGTTCGCGCCGCTCGACCTCGGGTTCACTGCCTTGCCCAACCGAGTGGTGATGGGCTCGATGCACCTCGGCCTCGAGGAAGCCCCAGGCGGGTTCGAGCGCATGGCGGCCTTCTACGCGGAGCGCGCGCGGGGCGGCGTCGGGTTGATCGTGACCGGAGGCATCGCCCCGAACGCCGACGGACGGCACGCCCCTGAGGGTGCCACGATGACCTCGCTGGAGGATGTCGCCGACCACCGGCTCGTGACCCGAGCCGTGCACGACGAGGGCGGCAGGATCGTGCTGCAGATTCTGCACTTCGGCCGGTACGCCGACCATCCGGACCTCGTGGCCCCGAGCGCGGTTCAGGCGCCGATCAATCGACACGTCCCGCGAGCGCTCACCTCCGCCGAGGTCGAGCAGACGATCGAGGACTTCGTCACCGCCGCGGAACTGGGGCGCGTCGCCGGTTACGACGGCGTCGAGATCATGGGCTCGGAGGGATACCTGATCAACACCTTCCTCGCCGCTCGCACCAACCACCGCACCGACGAGTGGGGCGGCGACGTTGAGCGGCGGCAGCGCTTCGCCGTCGAGATCATGAGGCGGACTCGTGAGCGTGTGGGCGACGACTTCATCGTGAGCTTCCGGTTGTCGCTGCTCGACCTCGTCGAGGGCGGGTCGACGACCGAGGACAACCTGCGGCTCGCCAAGGAGCTCGAGGCCGCCGGCGCGACGATGATCAACACCGGTATCGGCTGGCATGAGTCGAGAGTGCCGACAATCGCGACCTCCGTGCCGCGCGCTGCCTTCGCCGGGGTGACGGCGCGGTTGAAGCAGAGCGTCGGGATCCCCGTGGTGGCCAGCAACCGGATCAACACCCCGGACGTCGCCGAGCAGCTGCTGGCCGACAGCGTCGGTGACCTGATCTCCATGGCTCGGCCGTTCCTCGCCGACCCGGACTTCCTCGCCAAGGCGCGGGACGGTCGAGCCGACCGCATCAACTCGTGCATCGGCTGCAACCAGGCCTGCATCGACCACACCTTGGGCGGGCAGATCACCTCGTGTCTGGTGAACCCGCGCGCGTGCCACGAGACACTGCTCCAGCTCTCCCCGGTACGCCGGCGGAAACGGATCGGCGTTATCGGCGCTGGACCTGCGGGCATGGGATTCGCGCTCGCGGCCGCCCAGCGCGGGCACCAGGTCGAGCTGTTCGACGCCGCTGGCACCTTGGGCGGCCAGTTCGACCTGGCGCGACGGATCCCGGGCAAGGAGGAGTTCGCGGAGACGTTGCGCTACTTCAGGACCGAGCTGGACGCGCACGGCGTGGACGTCAAGTTGGGACAGCGGGTGGCGGCCGACGACATCGCGGCCGCGGCGTACGACGAAGTGGTGGTCGCAACGGGCATCACGCCGCGGGCTCTTGGCCTCGAGGGCGCAGACCATCCCACGGTGGTCAGCTACCTCGACGTGCTCCAGGGGCGGTGTGTGCCGGGCCGCACCGTCGCGATCATCGGAGCGGGCGGCATCGGGTTCGACGTCGCTGAGTTCATCACCCAGCAGGGGCCGACGACCAGCCAGGACGTCGCCTCGTTCAACCGCCGCTGGGGCATCCACCCCGACTACGACGGTGATGGAGGCCTGGCTGAGCCCACCCCCGAGCCGGCTGCGCGCAAGGTCTACCTGCTGCAGCGGAAGAAGGCCAAGGTGGGCGCAGGGCTCGGGCTCACCACCGGATGGATCCACCGGGCTGAGCTCGCCAGTAGAGGAGTGCAGATGATCGCCGACGTCCGCTACCTCAAGGTGGACGACGACGGCCTGCACGTGGAGATCGCTGGTGAGCCGTCGACGCTCGCTGTCGACACCATCGTGGTCTGTGCCGGCCAGGAGCCGAGCCGGGGTGTCTACGACGCTCTGGTCGAGAAGGGGCTCGAGCCGCACCTCATCGGAGGGGCCCGGGTCGCCGCCGAGCTTGACGCGAAGCGGGCGATCCGCCACGGAGTGGAACTGGCAGCATCGTTGTAGCCATGAGCTCCTACCACCACGGCGACCTGCGCGACGCGCTCCTCGACGCCGCGGTGGAGCTTGCCCGGAAGGGAGGCTCCGTCGCCGTCGGCATCCGCGAGCTCGCGCCTCGCGCGGGAGTCTCCCCGACCGCTGCCTGCCGGCACTTCGCTGACCGCGACGACGTCCTGCGGGCGGTCGCGCGGGTGGGCATCGCCGAGCTCGAAGCTTCTATGCTCCGGAGGCTGAGAAGAGTGCGAGGTGCCGACCCGGCCGACCGCGCGAGGCGCCGGTCACGGGCACTCGGCCAAGCATACGACGAGTTCGCGCTCGCAGAGCCGGGGCTGTTCGCCGTGGCCTTCGACGAGGTCACCTTCGCCGACTGCACCGCGCCGTACCAGCACCTGAGCGACGCGCTCGACGGATGCGTCGAGAGCGGCTTCGTCGACCGCGACAAGCGCGGCGGAGCTGAGCTGATCTGCTGGACGGGCGTGCACGGGTTCTCGATGCTTCACAGCACCGGTCCGCTGCGCGACATGCCGCATCGTGACCGAGGCGCCGATCTCGCCCGGATACTCGATCGGATCGAGGACTCCTTGCGCCGGGCGTAGCGCCAACGTCGCTATGCCTGGGACGAGTCTGCGACCCAGACCGCGAGCTGGGTCCGAGAGGTGAAGCCGAGCTTCGTGAGAATGTGCTCGACGTGACTCTCCACAGTCCGCCGGGAGATCACCAGCTTGTTGGCGATCGCCTCGTTCGTCAGGCCGGTCGCCACCAGCTCGGCGACCTGCTGCTCCCGCTTGGTGAGCCGGGCCGGGCCGCTGGGTGCAGCTCGCCTGACCGACCTGCTTGGCGCGGGCCTCTCGTCCAAGGCGAACGCGATCGCGGTGAAGGAGTCCATCCCGGCGCCGGTGGTCTGCGCAGCGCTGAAAGCCTCGTGCCCGAGCGAGTCCCGAAGGGCCTCCTCACACCTCTGCCGCATCGGCGTGAGCCCAGGCAGAACCTCGAGCGAGGTGGCCATGAAGTCCCACAGCCGGTCGGCTGCGCCCAGCAGGGTGGCCGCTCTCGCAGGGCTCTCCTCGGCATGCATCCAGGCGCAGGCCTCGAGGCACAGTGCCAGGCCGAGCCGGTCGTCCATGCGCCGCTTGAGCTCGAGGCTCTCCCTCTCCAGGGCGACGGCCCGGACGAGATCACCGCCGGCCCAGACGACCAGGCCGAGGTTCCACAGCGAGAACGACCGGCACCACGACTCGCCGGCGGACTCGCAGATGTCCAGGCTCGCCTGGTGGGATGCGGCCGCCCTGGGCAGGTCCCCGGCGAAGCCGTATGCCATACCCATCAGCGTGTGCGTCTCGGCGATGTCGCGCAGGTTCCCCCCCTGTTCGAGGACTGCGAGCGCTCGCGCGAGAGCAGCAATGCACTCCTCCAGGTCTCCTGAGAACATGTGATGCCATCCCGCCGCCTGGTCGGCGAGCCAGGTGGCCGGTGGGCCGAGGCGGTCGGCGAGCTCGTCCGCCTCGGCCATGAACGCCGCGCTCACCGCCCTGTCGCCCTGCAGGGCGGCCAGCACGCAGGCAGCGCGCAGGCCCCGTAGTCGTTCCGCGTCCGCCTCGGGTACGAGGGAGAGCAGTCGCTTCAACCAGTGACGGACCTCCGTGAAGGCGCCGTAGGCCATGGCGTACTTGCGCAGCCGGGCGGCGAGCTCCAGGCCCGTCGGAGCAGCCCCGGGCTTGGTGCAGGCGAACTCGAGCGCGACCCGGAAGTTCGCCTCCTCGCGCCGGAGTCGCCGCATCCAGTCGATCTGTCGGGGGCTCATCCAGTCCTCGTCGATGCGGTCGAGGAGGTTGGTGTAGAAGGAGAGCACCGCGCGCCGGGTCGTGGAGACCGCGCCTGCCGACACCAGCTGTCCGATGCCGTGCTGCCGCAGCACCTCGTGCATCCGGAACTGGGTGCGTCCGTCGGTCAGCTCGATGCTGAGGATCGACTTGTCCACCAGTGCCTGCGCGAGGTCGGCCGTTCGCTGCGGAGTCGCAGCGGGGTCGGCCTCGGACTCGACGGAATGGATGGCATCGATCTCGGCCCCTCCGGCGAAGATCGACAGTCGGTCCCACATGCCGCGCTCGGCAGGCGAGCACTGTTGGTAGCTCCACTCGATGCAGGCCGCCATGGTGCGGTGCCGCTCAGGAGCGTTCCTGTTGCCGAGGTCGAGCAGCTCCCAGTGCTCGCGGAGCCGTTCCAGCAGCTCGTCCGGCGACATCGCCCGCATCCTGATCGCCGCGAGCTCCAGAGCAAGCGGGATCCCCTCGAGATGCCGGCAGATCTCCAGGACCGCCGACCGGTTCTCGGCGGTCACCTCGAAACCCGGGACCACCTGGCGGACCCGCTGGACGAAGAGGCGCACGGCCTCGTAGTCGTGGACGGCGACCAGCTCGGTGGCCGAGTCGGGGACCGAGAGCGGCGCGACCGGATGCACCACCTCACCCGCGATCCGCAGCGACTCCCTGCTCGTGGCCAGGATGCGGAGGCGCGGACACGTCCGCAGCAGTGCGTCGACGACCGTCGCGCAACCGTCGATGAGGTGCTCGCAGTTGTCCAGGACGAGCAGGATCTCGCGAGTGCTCAGGTGGTCCGTGAGCCGGACGAGCCCGAACTCACTCGACCGGTCGTGGATGCCCAGCGCCGATGCAACGACCTCGGGGATCAGCTCGGCGTCCGACAGCTCCGCGAGGGGGATGAACCAGACCCCGTCTCGCATGCTCCGACGGAGATCGTTGGCCACGCGCAGGGCGAGTCGCGTCTTGCCCACACCGCCGAGACCGGTCAGCGTGACCAGCCGGGACCCCGACATGCGCGCCCTCACCTCGGCACGCTCCAGCCGACGGCCCAGGAACTCGGTCAGCTCCGCGGGAAGACTCGCGCGGAGCTCCGGGGCAGGTGCCGGCGCGCTCACTCCCTCAGAGTATGCCTCCACCTCGAGTCGAGACGGACGTTTGCCGAGGACCTGTTCGTCAGCCTCATCCACACCCTCGACAGGGTGAGGTAGCCGGCGACCGGTGGCGCGGCCAGCCAGAAGTCACGCATCGCCCCGCGGCCCGCGTTCTGCAGCGCGACATCGGCAAACCCTGCCATGCCCATGAGCGCCCGGACCGTCTGGCCCACGGCGCCTCGCGACGGGGTTCGTCCCGAGTGGACGGCCCGCACTGCGTCCTCGAGCGCCCCGAGTCGGTTCGACCAATGCGCGCGGAACACGATGGTCCCGGTCGCGTCGATGACGTACGCCGAGCTGGGCCGGGTGCCGAAGGCGCGGTGCACGATGCCGTCGAGCTGGTCGACCGCGACCTGGAACTCGAAGCCGTGGTGCTGCCTGAGCGCGCGGGCGTGACGCATCTTCGACTCGGCGTACTGCGGTTGTTGGACGTCGGCCCCGGGATGTGCCTCTCGGACGTTCACCGCGACGAAGTCCACGGCGTCGCCGTACCTCCGGTGGAGATCGACCAGGCCAGGACCCGCGGCCTCTGTGATCGGGCAGGTGAGCGAACCGAAGACGAGGACCAGCGGGCGACCGCGGGCGGCGATGTCGGCGCTACGGAACCGTCCGCCATCTGTCGTCGGCAGGTCGAACCAGGGGACCTTGTCCCCCGGGCCGGGATGGTCCGCCGGGATCCGCAGGTCCTGGAGCACGATCCGAAAAGTCGGCCGGCCGAAGCGGTAGCGGCGCCCCGCTGCCGCGGAGCGGTCCAGCGGTGGAGCGGTCGTCACGTGAGCCGGCGATCAGGCGAGCCGCTCGATCAGCATGGCCATCCCCTGGCCGCCGCCCACGCACATGGTCTCCAGACCGATGGTCTTGTCATGAGCCTGGAGGTTGTTGATAAGCGTGCCGGTGATGCGGGCCCCGGTCATGCCGAAGGGATGGCCCAGCGCGATCGCGCCGCCGTTGACGTTCAGCTTGTCCTCGTCGAGCTTCAGAGCGTCGGCCGACCCGAGCACCTGCACTGCGAACGCCTCGTTGATCTCGGCCAGGTCGATGTCGCCGAGGCTCATCCGCGCGTGGGCGAGCGCCTGCTTGGTCGCCTCGATCGGACCCAGGCCCATGATCTCCGGAGAGAGCCCCGTCACGCCGGTGGCCAGGATCCGCGCGAGGGGGGTCAGTCCCAGCTCGCGCGCCCGGACGTCGGACATGATCACGAGGGCGGCCGCACCGTCGTTCAGCGGGCAGGAGTTGCCTGCGGTGACCGTGCCCGACTCGCGGAACACCGGTTTGAGCCCGGCGACCGCTTCGTAGGTCGTACCGAACCGGGGGCAGTCGTCGGCCGACACCACGGTCCCGTCAGGGAGCGTCACCGGGGTGATCTCGGACTCGAAGTGGCCCCGCTTTGTGGCCGCCTCGGCCCGGTGCTGGGACCGGACCGCCCACTCGTCCTGTCGCTCGCGGCTGATGCCCGTGAGCGAGGCGACGTTCTCAGCGGTCTCCCCCATGTCGACGTAGACATCCGGGACGAGCCCGTCCTCGCGGGGATCGCTCCACGCGTCGTTGCTCACCTTGCGGGATGACGAGCGCTGGCGTGCGTCGTCGAACAGCGGGTGCTCCGTGCCCGGGAAGTGGTCGGAGCTGCCGCGGACGAAGCTCGAGACCGACTCGACGCCGGCCGAGATGTACGCTGTGCCCTCGCCCGCCTTGATCGCGTGGAACGCCATCCGGGTCGTCTGGAGCGAGGAGGAGCAGTACCGCGTGATCGTCGCTCCGGGGACGTTGTCCATCCCCAGCTGGACGGCGACCCGCCGGCCCATGTTCCAGCCCTGCTCGCCGCCGGGCAGTCCGCAGCCGAGGATGAGGTCGCCGATCTCCTCGCGCTCCAGATCCGGCACGGCGGACAGGACGGACTCGACCGCCTGGGCCGCGAGGTCCTCCGCTCTGACGTCCTTCAGCGAGCCCTTCATCGCTCGGCCGATCGGCGTGCGGGCGTGGGCGACGATCACTGCTTCGGGCATGGGGCTCACTCTCTGTCTCGGGTGCTTCGGGACCGACGGTGGGAAGGGAATGGAGAGGTCCCGGGGCACGGTTCTCGTACACCGTGCCCCGGGTCCTCAGTCAGAGGGCGGCGGGTGCGGGCTCCTCGAGCGGGAGCTGGGTGTCGTAGTGGTAGGGGACGGCCCGGTTCTCCTTGGCCCAGAGCTTCTCCATCTCCGAGAAGGGCGCCGGCGGGGTGATTCCCTGCGTGCGCCACAGATCCATGGGCGTCTCGTCGATGTGAACCTCCCAGTCGTGGCCACGGTCCTTGACGAAGGGCGCGAGGAGCTCCTCGATCGCGGCCATGCAGAGCTTGCGGAACTCGGGGTCGTCCATCCGCCGCGCGATGTGGTCGATGACGACCCTGACGAAGTTGTTCTTGGCCTGCCCTCCGACGTACATGGTGTTGTGCGGCATGTCGTGGAACCGGACAACGACATAGAAGCGCGGCAGGTCCACCCAGTCGACGTACATCTGAGTGATGGCCTCCGAGATCCGCTCCTTGTCCTTGTCGGTGAAGGCGTTCTCGGGGGTGAAGATCTCCCAGTAGGGCATTGCGGTTCTCCTTGTTGGTGGTGGGTCAGTCAGTCTTCGAAGCCGCGCGGACGTAGGCCTCGATGGCTTCGTAGTGTGTGATCGCGCCCCGAGACACAACGCGCTCGGGCTCGGCACCGGCCAGGATTTTCTTGATCGGTGTCTCGAGCTTCTTGCCGGTCAGCGTCCGTGGAACGGCCGGGACCTCAGCGATGAGATCGGGGACGTGCCGTGGCGAGAGCTCGTTGCGGATGACGCCCCTCAGAGCGCTGACGGTGTCTGCGGTCATCTTGAGACCGGGCGCCAGCTGGATGAAGAGCATCAACTCGCCCGGCCCGCCGGCGTGGTCCTCGAGGTGGACGACGAGGCTGTCCTGGACCTCGGGAAGCCCCTCGACGAGGTTGTAGAACTCCGCGGTTCCGAGCCGGACGCCGCCGCGGTTCAGGGTGGCGTCGGAGCGTCCCTGGATCGAGAAGCTGCGTCGCTCGCTCACGGTGACCCAGTCGCCGTGCCTCCAGATCCCCGGGTAGGTGTCGAAGTACGACGCCCGGTAGCGCTCCATGCCTTCGTCGTTCCAGAATGCGACAGGCATGGACGGCATCGGCGACCGGACGACCAGCTCGCCGACCTCGTCGGTCACCTCCTCCCCGGCGTCGTCGAAGGCGGTCACGTCGGCGCCGAGGGCGGGGCCCGAGATCTCGCCCCGGTAGACCGGCAGCCACGGGTTCCCCGACACGAAGTTCGAGCAGATGTCGGTCCCGCCGCTCATGGAGTTCACGTAGACGTCCGCAGGGAGGACGTCGTACAACCAGTCGTAGGCCTCGGGTGGGAGGACCGCCCCTGTCACCGCCATGGTGCGCAGGGCGCTCAGGTCGAGCGCGTAGCCCGGACGCATCGACTCCTTCCGGCAGGCCATCAGGTAGCCGGGGCTGGTGCCGAAGAGGCTCACGCCCTCCTCGGCGACGGTGCGCCACGGATCCTCGAGGTCGGGATGGAGCGGATTGCCGTCGGTGACCACGATGCTGGCGCCCACCATGAGCGAGCTGACCAGGCAGTTCCAGACCGTCCAACCCGTGGTGGTCATCAGCATCACCCGGTCCCCGGCCCGCGTGTCGAGCTGGAGACCGTGGAGCTTCAGGTGCTCGAGCGTGATGCCGCCGTGGCTGTGCACCACGGCCTTGGGCAGTCCGGTCGTGCCGGAGGAGAACAACGTCCACAGCGGGTGGTCGAACGAGACCGGCTCGAACTCCAGGGGCACGTCCGCGCTCTGCGCCGCGAGAAGGTCGCCCCAGTCGTGAGCGTCGTCGACCTCGTGGACGCCGTACGAGAGGCCGACGACGTTCTGGACGGTCGGCAGGGCGGCGCGGATCGTCTCCAGCTCGGAGGTCCGGTCCACCTTCTTGGTGCCGTACGTGTAGCCGGAGACGGCGAGAAGGAGCTTGGGCTCGAGCTGGGACAGCCTGTCGATGACACTGCGGGCGCCGAACTCCGGAGGGCAGCAGGCCCAGGTCGCCCCGAGGGACGACGTCGCGAGCATCGCGACGACGGCCTCGGGGATGTTCGGGAGGTAACCGACGACCCGGTCGCCCTTGCGTACGCCGAGTGACTGGAAGGCCGCCCTCGCACGCCGGACCTGCTCCGCGAGCTCACCGAATGTCAGCTCGACCGGCCCACGGGTCTGCGAACGACCGGTGATGGCGATCTCCTCGGGATCCGCACCGGATCGCAGGACGTTCTCCGCGTAGTTCACGCGGGCGGTGGGGAACCAGTTGGTGCCTGGCATCGTCCGGTCGGACAGGACGCGGTTACCTGGCGAGCCGGCGACGTCGAAGTACTCCCAGAGCGTGGCCCAGAAGTCCTCGAGCTCCGCCACGGACCAGGCCCACATGTCGAGGTAGGTGTCGAAGCGCCGGCCGCGGTCGGCGAGCCATGCGACGTACTTGCCCAGTCCGGTCTCGAGGAGTTCCGCGGGGGTGAACGCCGGGCGCATCACGACGCCCGGCTCCCAGGTGAGCGGGGCCGCGTCGGGGCGGCCGGTGAAGGTCGTCATCGTGGATGGCTCAGGCCGAGAGGTGCCTAAGGAAGTGGTCGCGCGCGGCCGACGCGCACTCCTCGAACCCGGGCCCTCCGTAGGCGTCGAAGTGGCCGCCGTGCAGGACCTTGATCTCCTTCGGCTCGCGAGCCTCCTCGTAGGCGTCCAAGGCGTACTGGAACGGCGCGACGGTGTCCTCGTCGGCGACGAGCATCAGGAGCGGAGTCGGTGAGATCCGGCTGATGTAGCTGCCGGGCTCGTACTCCGAGGCCCACTCAAGGCTGCGCGCGGTCACCTCGTTCTTCCAGTTCGGTGCACGGTCGGCCGCGGTCTTGGAGAACCATTCGTAGGCGTCGGTGGCCGACATCATCGCCGGCTCCGTCGGGTCAGGGGTGATGACCGGAATCCTGGCCGGCTCGCCGCCGGCGAACCGGTTCAGCCGGTCGCCGTGGAACTGCTCACGGAGATGGCCGACGAAGTCGGGCCGGACCGCGCCGGCCAGCTGGCGCGAGCCCGAGATGAACGGCACCTGTGCGACCACGGCCTTCACCCGCTTGTCGATAGCGGCGACGAGGAGGGCGTGACCCCCGGCGAAGCTCGTCCCCCACACGCCGATCTTCGACCCGTCGACCTCGGGCCGGTTGATCGCGTAGGTGATCGCATTGCGGATGTCGCGGTGCTGGAGCACCGGGTCGTTCTCCTGGCGGGGCTGCCCGTCGCTGTCGCCGAAGTTGCGGTGGTCGTAGACGACCACGTTGAGGCCGGCCTCCGCGAAGACCTCCGCGTAGTCGTCGAGGTGCATCTCCTTGACGGCGGTCATCCCGTGGGTCATCACGACGGCCGGGGCCGGGGTGGTCGCGTTCTGGGCCGGGTAGAACCAGCCGCGAAGCGTGATGCCACCCTCGCCCTGGAACTCGATGTTTTCGCGCGTCATGTCATGGCCGCCTTCTGTCGGGGTCTGGGACATGACCAACACTGGTTGGCGTGACGCCGGTCTCATAGAACGATCGCGCCCGTCCGTGGGATCGGAGCGCCACGCGCTTCATGCGATGCCGTGGGCTGCGCGGTAGTCGCCGGGAGACATCGAGAACTCACGGCGGAATTCGCGGCCGAGATGGCTCGCGTCGCAGAATCCCCAGCGGTGTGCGATCGCCGCGATCGAGGCCGTGGTGTGCACGAGATCGTTCCGCGCCGCAGCGAGGCGATGAGCACGCACGATCGCTCCCATCGTGTCTCCGGTCGCGGCAAACGCGCGGTGCACGGTACGAGGCGCGACGTTGTGCGCGGCCGCGAGGTCGCCCACTCGGATCGCCCCCTCGGTGAGGTGGTCGGCGATCCAGTTCTCCAGCTGCCGCCGGAGGAAGGGGAGGAAGTCCGTCTCGCTGACGTCGGACCCGTGCCGGCCTCGGAGCATTCCGGCAACGAGGGCGAGGAGCGCGTTGCGCGCGCCCTCGACGTCGATCGCGGACATCTGCCCCAGCTGTGCGTCGACCCCGGCCAGGTAGTCTTGCGTCAGGCGCGCGAGGGGGTTCGCGGCCGTTTCCAGGCACAGGAAGTCCGGGACACCCGTTCCCGTGTCGTACGGTGCGAGCGCTGTCAGCGGGATCCGAACCGTTCGTTTCGTCAGCTCCCCGGGTATGACGATCTTCCCGGTGACCCGCGTGCTCATGAGGAGGATCGCACCCGGTCGGAGCATCACGGTGTCCTGCTGCGTTTGAACGATCTGTCGTCCGGTGGTCACCATGAACAGCAGGAGGCACTCCGCCTCCTGCGCGGCCATGGCGCTGCCGTGCTCGCCCTCCATCTCCGGGCAGCGCCAGTCGGTCATGAGGAGATCACCGATGTCGCGCGCCTGGTGGGAGCCGTAGCCTCGCGTCCGGTCGGTGGGCTGCAGCTTCAGGTGGGTGAGGCGGTCAGTGACAGCAGATCGCCAGTGGAAGGCGCGCTCCTCGAAGGCGACATCGGCAAGGGGCTCGGAGATCGTCTGGGTCATTGTCACGGCGTGCTCACTGCTTTCTGTGGTGACCGGGACGGCGGGAGTGCTCGGCCGTCTCGACTTCGTCGCTGCGTTGTAGTTTGCTTCGATGTGACGGTGGTTACTTGTCCCCACATGACAAGGATTTGTCCTTGCGCGACAACGACGTGCCTATTCGCGCCTCGATCCTTCGCGGCCTGCCTACGCTGATCACGCGCTTCGGCGGGCCGGGTGAGGAGTTCCTCGCGGCGTACGGCATCGGTGGCCCGGTGGTCGAGCAGCACGACACGTACGTCAGCCTTCGGCTGGTCGAGCGCGTCCTGGAGGAGGCTGCCCGCCGCTTCGACGTACCCGACCTCGGTCTGCAGATGGCCGCCCAGCAGGATCTGCACATCCTCGGCCCGCTCGCGATCGCGATGGAGAACTCGCGCACCATCGGCGAGGCTTTGGAGTGCGCGAACCGTTTCCTGTTCGTGGTCAGCCCGGCGTTGTCCCACGAGGTGATCCCGGATCCGCTGGACAACCCGGGGGTTCTCGCCATCCGCTACGCCAGCACCACCGGGACGGCCTCCCCGCAGTCGATCGACTACGGGCTCGGGATGGTCCATCGCGCGGTGACCCTCGTGCAGGGGGGAGGATCTTACGGGCTGCGCTCGGTGCAGCTCCCGCATCCACGTCTCGCCCCCGAAGCCGCCTACAGGGAGCACTTCGGCGCCGAGGTCGCCTTCGACGCCCCTCACGCCGTCCTGCGGATGCCGCGCCAGCTCCTGGCTGTCCCCGTCATCGGGGGCAACGACCTGCTGCGCGACATCGCCGTCGACTTCCTGGAGACGCACTTCGGTCACGAGGACGTACCGGTCTCCGACCTCGTCACGGCGATCCTCGAGGGTCAGCTGGGACCGGACCGGCCGAACCTGGCCAAGGTCGCACGCCTGCTGAGCCTTCATCCGCGGTCACTCCAGCGGTTGCTTGCGGACGAGGGGATCGCGTTCAAGGAGCTTCTCGGCCGGGCGCAGAGGGAGCAAGCGCGAAAGCTCATCACCACGACGAATCTGTCGTTCTCGCAGATCGCGGTCCAGGTCGGCCTGCGGGAGCAGTCGAGCCTGACGCGCGCGACGCGCCGATGGTTCGGCATGTCTCCCTCCCGCTTGCGACGAGCGGCGAGCGATTCGTCGGGCATGAGCTGATCGTGCGGGTCGGCTCCGTACGCCGGGGAGGGGGGAACTACGTGCGTTCATACCTAAAACGGCCCTTGCCGAACTCGGGCGCGGAGGTCCTACCGCGAGGCGCGGTCGTCCTAGAAAGCGGCGCTCCGGCCTTCCTAGCCTGCTGGGACAGCCACAACGACGAAAGGCGTCAGATATGCCTCTGCCGGAATCCACGGAGCTCTTCACCCTCGAGGATGCCGACGGCGTCCTCATCGTGACCTATTCCTCGGACCCCCTGAACTACCTCAACATGGCCGCTCTCGGGGAGTTCGCACAGATCCTTCCGGTGATGGCGCAGCCGCAGTACCGCGCGGTCATCTTCCAGACGCGGCCCGAGGAGCAGGGCTTCCTGACCCACTTCTCCGTCGAGGAGATCTACGAGCTGATCAAGGATCCCGCGACCTCGCGATACTCCGCTGAGGTCGTGCGTCAGTTCAAGGCGCAGCTGGACCAGTTCGCTGCACTGCCGAAGCTCACGATCGCGGCCATGAACGGCGACACGATGGGCGGTGGCCAGGAGCTGGCGCTGGCGTGCGACATCCGGATCGGCGAGAAGGGTGACTACCGGTACGGCCAGCCGGAGGTCCGGCTCGGCATCATTCCCGGTGCCGGCGGCAGCCAGCGGCTCTCCCGTCTAATCGGCCTCGGCAAGGCGGTCAACATGATCCTGCGCGGAATGGTCGTGACCCCGGAGGAGGCACAGGCGCTCGGGATCACCTCCGAGCTCGTCGACGACGCACCGGCGCGCGCGCTCGAGATCGCCCGCGAGGTGGCGCAGTTCCCGCCGCTGGGCGTGGCCAAGGCCAAGGCATCGGTCTACAAGGGCTTCGACACCGACATCCAGAGCGGCTTCCAGATGGAGAGCCTGTTCTGGATGGAGGCCATGCAGTCGGACGACGCGCTGGCCGCCATGGCGGACTACATCGAGGTGCCGCTCGAGAAGCGCCGCGACTACATCGAGAACGGGCCGTACCCGAAGAACACCGGTATGTAGCACCGGCACGGATCAGCCGCCGCGGACCTCAAGCAGAAGGGTTCGCGGCGGCGTCGATTTTCGGCCCGTGGTGCGGTCTCCGAAGCTGCCTGAGTGGGCTAGCAAGGCTCCTAACGAGCGACCGCCTGGACCTGCACCTGGACGCCGCTGAAGACCGCAGTGCCCGAGGGAACGTCGAACCCGGCCGGCCCGGTGAGGGCATTGAGGTTGGCGCCCGGATGTTGCTCGGCAACACTGAGCTGCAGACCGGGGCCGTCGTGACCCCAGCCGTGGGGGAGGCTCACGACACCGGGGCGGATCGTGTCGGTGATCTCGACCACCGCCTCCACGCTCCCGGCGTCCGATGTGACCGTGCAGGTGGCCCCGTCGGCGAGCCCCCGGGATGCTGCGTCACCGGGGTGGATGCGCAGCGTGCAGCGGTCCTTCCCGCGCATCAGCGCAGGGATGTTGTGGAGCCAGCTGTTGAGCGAGCGCGTCTGACGCCGGCCCACGATCACGAGGTCGCCGGGGTCGTCGTCGAGCCCGTCGCGCACCCGGGCCAGGTCGGCGACCAGAGGTTCTGGAGCGACCTCCACGCGGCCCGAGGGCGTCCGGAGAACGTCGGGGAGACGGGGCTGGAGCGGACCGAGATCGATTCCGTGGGGATGGCGCTTGAGCTCCGCGAGCGTGAGTCCACCGGGTCGGGCACCGAAATGGTCGCCGTAAGCGCCGGCACGCAGCCACAGGTCGAGGCCGCGCTCCGGTCCTCGCTCGTCCCCGAGCTCGCGAAGTACGTCCTGCGGATCCAGGTGCGCGAGCACGCTTCCCGGCTCCTCGACCAGGTCGTGGACCAGTGCAGACAGGAGGATGTCGTCGATCACGCCCCGGTCGGTGTCGCCGAACCCGGCGAGCACCGCGGTGAGCTCCAGCAAGATGCCGTGCTCGGAGTAGCTGCCGGGTTCCTGTGGCAGCACGGCATCGTTCCACCTGGTGTGGTTGCCGCTGGTGAGCTGGTTGTAGAACACGTCGTAGTGGTCGCGCTCGAGCGGCGAGGGTGGCGGCAGGATGACGTCGGCGTACCGCGTGGTCTCGTTGAGGTAGTGGTCGACCGACACGATGAGCTCGACCTTGCCGAGAGCCTGCTCGTAGCGCGCGCTGTCGGGTGCCGACCGAGCGCCGTTGCTCGCCATCGTGATCAGCGCGCGGACCGGTGACTTGTCGGTCAGGATCTCGTCGGCGAGGGCGCCGAGGGGCAACTCCCCGAGAACCTCAGGGAGCCCGCCCTGGGTGTGCCAGCGCCCCGACGGGAAGGGCTCTCCACGGCCCGGCGTGCCCCGGGTGTTGTGTCCGGCGGCTGCCGGCAGGGGCCAGAGCATCCCGCCGGGCCGGTCGAGGTTGCCGGTGATCGCGGCGATGGCGTACATGAACCAGACGGTGAGGGTCCCGAACTCCTGCGTCATCGCGCCGACACGCCCGTAGATCGCCGCCGACGGGGCCGTGGCGATCTCACGCGCCAGCTCGCGGATCGCCTCCGGCTCGATGCCGCAGCGCTTACTGACGGCCTCAGGAGTGAACACCGACACAGCCGCGCGCAGTTCCTGCGTCCCGGCAAGGTGCTCCCCGAGCCGGTCTAGCCGGGTGAGGTCTTCTTCGAAGATCACGTTGGTCACGGCGGCGAAGAGCGCGGCGTCGCCGCCCGGCCGCACCGCGAGGTGGAGATCGGCCATCTCGGCGGTCTCGTTGCACGCGGGGTCGACGACGATGATCCGTCCCCCGCGTTCCTGGATCGCCTTGAGTCGGCCCCGCGGAGCGGTGATCCCGGTCGCGTTCGAGACCAAGGCGTTGCAGCCGATGAGCACCAGCAGCTGTGTGTTGTCGATGTCGGCTGCCGCGTGCGAGAACGAGCCGGTGTTGCGCGCGCCGAACATGAGTCCGGCGGCGGTCATCATCGGCATGTGGTCGACTGTCGCGGACGTGTAGACCTGCTTCGCTCCGAGCAGTCGCAAGGACATGTTCCCGTAGATCCAGGTCCCGAAGTCGTGGGTCAGCGGGGTGCCGAGGTGCCAGGCCACCGCATCGGGACCCCCCTCGGCGATGATCGGCCCGAGCCGCTCCTTGAGCACGCCCAACGCGTCTTCCCAGGTCGTCTCGACCAGCTGTCCGTCGCGGCGGACCAGCGGGTTGTGCAGGCGGTCCGGATCGTGGTGCAGACCCTGCAGGGCAGTGCCCTTGGGACAGATGAACCCGCGGGTGACGGGATGGTCCGCATCACCGCGCACCTTGACGACATCGCCAACCTCGACCTCGATCCTGAGGCCACAGGCGACCTCGCAGAGGGGACACGTCGTCAGGTGTTCGGTCATTCGTCGCTCCAGATCAGTCGTCCGACCGAAGCCAACGCCGGGATCGCCCATCGTCGCTGCAGCGCGGCAGGCAGCAGGGGGGCGAGAACGTCGGCGCCGCTCTCGTGCACGATCCGCATGACCACCGGCAATGGCGGCTGGCCTTTGCGGGTGAGCTGCCCGCTCAGCGTGGCCTTGCCAATCCGGACGCCGAAGTCGATCCACTCGGGGCCGGCCGGCGACAGGAGCGAGGTCACCGTCGCAGGCCCGTCCTTGGTCGCCCACGGGTCGGCGTGGACCGTTCCCGCCGGGAACACGATGGCCTCGCCTGCCGACGCCGTACGCAGGCGGCCGCGTTGCAGGTAGCGGACGGTCCCTTCGCGGACGAAGTGAACTTCGTCTGTGTGGGCGTGGCGGTGCGGGACGAGGAAGCCGGCACCTGCCTGGAAGGTGCGGTCCAAGCAGGACCACCATGCGCCGTCGAGCCAGACGCTGCTCCGGAGCGCCACTTCGGCTCGCCCGTCCGCGGAACGGTAGCGGCCGACGACGAGCGGCGGCAGCGCGGTGGTGACGGGGTCGGTCACGGTCGTCAGCGTCAACGGTTCACCTCAGAGGTCGTGCGGGCGAACAGGACGACGCCCTCGGGCGTCGTCGAGCGCGTCGCCAGCCCGCGGGCGACGAGGAGCTCGAGGTGTGCCTTGGTCTCCATCGCGGCGATGCCCTGGTTGAAGAGGTCGAGCTCGTCGAAGGACCGCTCGTGGCGGGTCCAGCTCAGTCGGGTCGCGGCAGCGAGGGCGGTGAGCGGTCCCCCATCGAGCGTGGTCAGGCTGCGCTCCAGACGGTGCTCGTGGTGGGCGAGGAGCTCGTCTACCCGGGCGTGGGTCGACGGGGCCACCGGTCCGTGCGCCGGCAGGACCGTCAGGTCGGGCAGCGCCCGGACCTTGGCCAACGAAGCCATGAAGTCACCGAGCGGATCTGGCGCCGGCGGCATCGTGAAGCCAATCGACGGGGTGATCGTCGGCAGCACGTGGTCGCCGGCGAACAGCAGCCCCGCCGACCTGTCGGCGAAGACGTAGTGGCCGGCGGTGTGGCCCGGGGTGTGGACCGCGTCCAGCATCCGTGTACCGACGGGGACGGTGTGGTCACCCTCGAGCCATGTGTCGGGGTAGAGCCAGACCGCCTGCTTCGGGACGGCGTTCTCCACCTGGTTCCACCGCTCAGCCAGCTCCGCCGCACCCGCGCTGACGAGGCTCGCGAAGAACGGAGTCTCCGCTCGCGGTCGCTCGTTGTCGTTGAGCAGGTCGAGGCTCGCCTTCTCGGCGGCCCCGAGCGCGACGTCGGCGCCGTACTCTCTGCCGAGCTCGGCGGCCATGCTGTAGTGGTCGCGGTGCACGTGGGTCACCAGGAAGCGGCGGATGTCGCCGAAGCCGGCGCCGAGCTGACGCAGGCTCCGTTCCAGCACGTCCCGCGCCTCCTGGATCGCCCACCCGCCGTCGACCAACGTGAGCCCGTCGTCGGTCTCGAGGACGTAGACGTTGACCGCCTTGAGCACGTCCGAGGGAAGTGGCAACGGGATGCGGTGGACGCCGGTCGCGACCCGCCACGCGCCTTCGGCCGCCCAGTGCTCGCCCGAGTCCGGTGAGACGGCGTACGCCGTCGGGGTGGCGCTGAGGGACGACGCGCCTGCGCGGGAGGGACGAGGTGGCTCGGCAACGTCGATGAGGACCTTGCCGATCGCGCCGTGCTCGACCGCATCATGCGCGGCTGCCGCATCCTCGAGCAGGTAGTGGTGGAGCCGTAGACCCGCCTGCCAGCCGACTCGTAGCGCCCCGGAGGCGACAGCGGTGTTGACGTCCTCGGCCGCCGCCTGGAGCAGACCGGGGTCGAGTGGGTAGAGCAGCACGAACTGGTAGCGGACGTTGAGCCAGAAGGTCTTGAGGATGTCCACCGTGAAGGTGGGCCCGCCGTTGTCGGCGTAGACGGCGATGGTCCCGTGGTTCTTGATGACCGCCAGATCCAGCTCGTTGTTCTCCGCAGGGGCGACCTCGACCACGAGGTCGACCCCGTCCGGCGCGAAAGCGCGGATCGCCTGTGCGGCATCGGCCTCGCGGTAGTTCACGACATGATCTGCGCCGGCCGCCCGAGCCAGGAATGCCTTCTCGGTGTTGGACACGGTGGCGATCACGGTCGCTCCCGACCAGCGGGCGAGCTGGATCGCGGCGTTGCCTACCGCACCGGCGCCGCCCGCGACCAGCACCACCTTGCCCCCGAGCGCGCCGGGCCCCAGTCTCGTGGGTCCGGCCTGGGCGGAGGTCAACGCGCGGTGCGCCGTGATGGCTGGTACCCCCAGCGAGGCGCCCAGGTCGAAGTCGGCTCCGTCAGGCAGCCGGAACACGTGATCGGCGGGCTGCACGGTGTACTCCGCCGCGGTGCCGTACGGGCGGCCGTGCTGAGCCAGCATGAGCCAGACCCGATCACCGACGGCAAGGTCGTCGACGCCCTCGCCGACCGCGTCGACCACACCCGCACCGTCCTGACCGGGCGCGATCTCGTCATGGGCGACGGGGACGCGGGCGCGGAACTTCCAGTCGGTGGGGTTGACCCCTGCGCGGACGACCCGGACCCGGACCTCCCCGGTGCCCGGTTCCGGGACATCACGCTCGACCGCGTCCAGGACCGAGGACGGGCCGTTCTCGGTGTAGACAACCGCTTTCATGCTGGGCTCACTGTTCGCTGCTCCGAATCGCGAGGGCGTCTCAGGTGGACCCTGCTAGTCCTGGGCGGCGAGGGCGGCTTGCTTGTCGCGCTTCTTCGCGTGCACGAAGACGCCGGCCGCCAGCGCGGTCCGGTTGATCCGATCACCGTGGGTGGCAACAAGACTCTCGAACATCTCCTCCGCGGACGCACCCGAGTCCAACGCGGCGTCGAAGTCGTCGAGGAACTTCCGCGTCTCTGCGATGTGCCGGGGGTCGTCGTCTGCCGTCGGGGACTTGTGGCCCGCCACCACGCGCGCCGGTTTGCACGCGGCCACGTCGTCCAGCGCCTTGCGCCACTCGTCACGAGACGCCCGGTCGGTCTCGACGGTGAAGGGGAACACGCCGTTGTAGACGATGTCACCGGCGACGACCAGCGCGAGATCGGGAACGTGGACGAAGGTGGTGTCGGACCTGTCGGTGTGGCCGGCACGATGCACGATGAGGCTGTGGCCCTCGAGGTCGATCCGGTCGCCCTCGAGCGGGGACGCCGTCACGATCTCTTCGGGGATCTGGTCGCCGAAGAGCGGCCGCCAGAGGCTCTCGTAGATCTCTGGTGACGTCTGCTGACGCATGTGGTCGACGACCTCCGGCAGAGCCACCACCTGCACCTCCGGGTGCCGCGCGACGAGGGGGTTGAGGCCGAAGAAGTGGTCGCCGTGGCCGTGGGTCACATAGATCGTCTGGAGCTCGAGTCCCCGGCGGTCGACCCAGTCGACCAGCGCGTCTGCGTGCTCCTTGGTCGTCAATCCGTCGATGAGGACGGCGCGCCTCTCGCCGCAGATGAGGGTCGCCGACGTCGGCGACCACATGGCGGGAGAGCCATCCGGCGCCGGTCGACCCGGGATGGGCTGACCGTCCACCACCAGCACTTCATAGGACAGCGTCCCGGAGACGTCGCTCGTCTCGGAGGTCATGCGGTTCATTGGGGCTCCTGCTCCGAGGCGATCTACGCGCCGGCTGCTGGGGGCGGCGCCTCGGTCGACGGGTATCGGTCCTGCCAACGTAGGGAGCGCCGGCGGAGTCCACTAGGACGCGCGTGCCCCGCACTGGAACGGACGCGCCTGCCCGGCCGGGCGACCGCGCGCTGCCGCGCTAATCCGCGGTGTCTCGATCGACGCCCTGGGCGAGGTCGCCGCACTCGACAGCAATGACGGAGTGGCGGATCAGGTAGCCGCGGGCGCCCTCATCGCCGTGGGCAGAGGCGATGACGGACTTCCAGTGATCTCGACCGATGAGGACGGGATGACCCGGCGCGCCGCGATAGGTCGCGCGTGCGAGCAGCGAGGGGGACAGCTCGTGGGATTCCAGCAGGCGTTCGACGACCGCTTCGGTCACATCTGGGAGATCGACGAGATGCACCACTGCCACCACTGCCTCGCCGGAGGCCAACGCGGCCAGCCCCGCGCGGAGGGATGCGCCCATCCCCTCCGCCCAGTCCTCGGCCACGACCACGTCGACCTCGGTGTCGTCGAGCAGAGCCGCCGCTGCCACCGCCTGCGCGCCGAGCACGACCGTGATCTCCTGGCAACCCCCCTTGCGAAGGGCGGCGACGGACCTCAACAACCAGGACTGTCCGCTGCGATCGTGGAGCAGCGCCTTGGGTCCGCCCATCCGTCGACCTGCGCCGGCCGCAAGGAGGAGGCCAGCAGGAGCCAGGGCTCCCCGGCGGGCCGGCGGGTCGCTGTCCATGGCGGCAACCCTATGCCGAGTCGCGCGTACCCTTGACATGAGAGCGAGCGTTCTCTATCGTCTGTGACACGGCCCACAGGCGCCGACCGTCTCGCAGTCGTGATTCGGAGCTACGCGGAGCAAGGACGCAGCCACTTGAAACTCGAGCATTCGTTCCATGTCGATGAGGACATCGACGTGGCGTGGGACGTCCTCCAGGACGTCCGCCGCATGGCCCTCTGCATGCCGGGGGCCGCCGTCGACACCGTCGACGGTGACGACATCACCGGCACCTGCAAGGTCAAACTGGGACCGATCGCGCTGACCTATCGCGGACAGGCGACCTTCGTCGAGCGCGACCCCGCGGCTCGCCGGATGGTGCTGGAGGGGCAGGGCCGGGACGGGGCGAACGGACGCGCGTCGGTCACCGTGGTCGCCACCCTGAGCCCCGACGGCACGCAGACACGCGTGGATCTTGCGACCGATCTCAAGCTCACCGGCAAACCGGCCCAGTTCGGCCGAGGGGTGATGGCCGACGTCGGCGACCGGATCATCGGCCAGTTCGCGGACGCTCTCGCTCAGCAGCTCGCTGCCGACAGGATTGCGCCCACGGGGGCCGATCCGGAGGTCCGCAACAGCGCTCCTGGTGACGGAGCGGACGAAGCGCTGGATCTTCTCTCAGTGGCAGGGCAGGTCGCGGCTCGCCGTACGGCGATGGTGGCGATGCCACTCGTCTCCGTGCTGCTCCTCGTCCTCGGCCTGCGACGGGCATCGCGTCAGCGGTCTCGGCGTCGCGAGCATTCCTCACCTCGGCTCAACGAAAGCTCTAGGTCATGACACACGACACCATCAGGACAGGGCGGCCTGCTGCTGCCCAGCGGAGTGCGATCTCCTACACGCTCAACGGGGAGCCGGTGAGCTGCGAGGTCGATGCGAGGACCTTGCTGGTCCACCACCTCCGGGAGGAGCGCAACCTCACCGGAACGCACATCGGTTGCGACACGAGCCAGTGCGGGGCTTGTGCGGTCCACCTCGACGGCCGTGCGGTGAAGTCGTGCACCGTGCTTGCCGTCCAGGTCGACGGCCGCGAGGTGACGACGATCGAGGCGGTGCGCGGACAGGGTCCGGACGACTTGCATCCCGTCCAGGAGGCTCTGCAGAGCAAGCATGGACTGCAGTGCGGCTTCTGCACCCCGGGCATGGTGATGACGGCCTTGGAGCTGCTCGACACCGACCAGGCCCTGACGCCCGAACAGGTCCAGCACGGGCTCGTCGGGAACATCTGCCGTTGCACCGGCTACCAGAACATCGTGGACGCCCTGGTCGAGCTCTCCGCCTCGGAGTCGGGAGGCACTCGATGACAAGCGGAGCCCAGGTGGCTCAGGAGCCCGCGACATCCACGGAGTACGTGGGTGTCTCCGTGCCGCGGCGGGAGGACTTCCGGTTCCTCACCGGCACGGGCACGTTCTCCGAGGACATCACCCTCTCAGGGATGCTCTACGCGTCGGTGGTGCGCTCGACGCTCGCCCACGCCGACATCGTCTCCATCGCCACGGACGCCGCCCGGATCCAGCCGGGGGTGGTCGCCGTCTTCACCGCTGCTGACTTCGGCGACGACGAGATGGGAACCATCCCGACCGATTGGGAGCTGCCCATCATGGACGGCATTCCGGCTCGCTACCCGCTCGCGCGCGAGACCGTGAAGTACGTCGGCGAGGCGGTGGCGGTGGTCGTCGCGGAGACCCGCGTCCAAGCCGACGATGCCGCCTACTTCGTCGACGTCGAGTACGCCGAGCGCCCCGCAGTCGTCGACGCGGAGTTGGCGACGAGAGACGGCGCTCCACTCGTGCACGACCAGTACGAGCGCAACACCTCCTACGTCTGGCACCTCGGCACCGGCGACTGGGACTCGATGGCAGCGGCGGCCGACCACACGGTCGACGTCCGCCTGGTCAACCAGCGCGTGCACGCGAGCTCGCTGGAGGCGCGCGTCTCCATCGCCGACTACCAGGTCGGGACCGGGATCCTCACGCTCTATCTCGGGACCCAGAACGTGCACGTCGTACGCCGCAACCTGTCGATCGCGATCGGGATCCCGGAGAACCGGATCCGGGTCGTCACTCCCGCAGTGGGCGGCGCCTTCGGTTCGAAGCTGTGCCTGTATCCCGAGGACGTCATCGTCAGCGCGGCGAGCCGCCGCCTGCGCCGGCCGATCCGATGGGCGGAGACGAGGGCCGAGCACTTCACCGGAACCTCCGGAGGGCGCGACCACATCGAGCAGGTGTCGCTGGCCGCCGACAAGGAGGGCAAGATCCAGGCCCTCAAGGTCACGACCTACGCCAATCTCGGCGCGTACGTCTCCGGCATGGGCGCCGGCATCCCCGTCGTCTCGGGGATGGTCTACCCCGGGGTCTACGACATCCCGGTCGCCGACGTCGACATCCACGGCGTCTACACCAACACCAGCACGACCGAGACCTATCGCGGCGCTGGGCGGCCCGAGGCCGCCTACCTGATCGAACGGGCGGTCGACGAGCTTGCTGCCAAGGCCGGCATCGATCGCGTCGAGCTGCGCCGGCGAAACTTCATCCAGCCGCACCAGTTCCCCTACTCGAACGCCACGGGCATGACCTACGACTCGGGTGACTACGAGAAGGCACTGGACAAGGCACTCGAGATGATCGGTTGGGACGACCGGGTGGCGGAGCAGGCGGCGGCACGCGCCGAAGGCAGGATCGTGGGCCTGGGCCTGAGTGTCTACACCGAGTTCTGCGGGTTCGGGGACTCGTTCCAGCTCCAGCTCGTCGGCTTCGATCGAGCTACCTGGGAGCAGTCGGTCATCACGGTGACCCGGACCGGGTCGGTGATCGTCCAGGTCGGTATCGATGCCGCGGGGCAGGGCCACGAGACCTCGATCGCGCAGATCGTCGCGACCGAGCTCGGGCTCGACATCGACGACGTGGAGGTGCTTCAGGGCGACACCGACGTCGTCCACTTCGGGACCGGTACGTTCAACTCGCGGTCCATGTCCAGCGCGGGGACGTCGGCGGCGCTGGCCGCCCGCAAGATCCTGGCGAAGGCCACCCGCCTCGCCGCCCACATGCTCGACGTCGAGACCGACGACGTCGTCTACCGTGACGGTGTCTTCAGCAGCGGGCCGCAACCGGAAGGGAGGCAGGTGACCTTCGAGGAGGTCGCGGTCGAGGCGTGGCGCGGCGTGGACCTCCCTGAGGGGATGGAACCGACCTTGAAGGAGATCGCGGTCTTCGATCCGCCCAACTTCACCAGTCCGTTCGGGGTGCACGTCGCGGCCGTCGAGATCGACCCCGACACCGGCGCCGTCAGGATCGACCGCTACGTCGCCGTCGACGATTGTGGCAACCAGATCAACCCCCAGATCGTCACCGGCCAGATCCATGGCGGGGTCGCCCAGGGGATCGGCCAGGCGCTCTACGAGGAGCTCGCCTGGGACGAGGAGGGTCAGCCCATGTCGACCAGCTTCATGCAGTACCCCGTTCTGCGCGCGCACCACATGCCCCGCCTGGAGACCGGGCACACCGTCACCCCCTCGCCGGTCAACCCGCTGGGCGTCAAGGGGGTCGGTGAGTCGGGTGCGATCGGTTCCCAGCCCGCCGTCGTGAACGCGGTCATGGATGCGGTGCGTCACCTCGGCGTCGACAACCTCGACATGCCGCTGACCCCCGCCAAGGTGTGGACGGCTCTCCAGGAGGCCTCGAGATGATCCCGTCCTCCTTCGCGTACGCGGCTCCGGCCACGCTACGCGACGCGTTGTCACTCCTCGCCGAGCACCCGGACGACACCAAGGTCATGGCCGGCGGGCAGAGCCTGATCCCGCTGCTCAAGCTCCGCCTGGCCAGTCCGGCGGTCGTCGTGGACATCTCTCGGCTGAAGGCTCTGGGCGAGATCGAGGAGACGCCGTCGGCGTTCAGGATCGGCGCCCTCGTGACCCATGATCGCCTCCTCGGTGACGAGGCGATCACCGAGCAGTGGTCGCTGGTTAGGGACGCCGGCGAAGAGCTGGCCGACCCGCTCGTCCGCAACCGGGGAACCTTCGGCGGATCGCTGGCTCACGCCGATCCCGCCGGCGACTGGCCGGCGGTCGCCCTCGCGGCCGACGCCGTGATCCACGTGCAGAGCCAGAGGGGCGCCCGGGAGATACCGGCCAACGACTTCTTCACCTACCTGTTCACGGCCGACATCGCCGACGACGAGCTCCTCACCCACGTCGAGCTCGCCAAGCCGCTGCCCGGCACGGTGACGGCGTACGTCAAGATCGACCATCCCGCTTCGGGCTACGCCGTCGCCGCCGCCGGGGTGAGCCTCACCATCGATGCCAGCGGAACCTGCCGAGCCGCGCGCGTCGCCTTCACCGGCGTTGCCACCACGCCGCTGCGTTCGGCCGCGGCGGAGCAGACGCTCGAAGGATCCACGATCGACGCCGAGACGATCCAGCGCGCTGTCGATCACGCTGCCGACGGCATCAACGTCATCGGCGACGGCTACGCCCCCGTCGACTACCGCAGACATCTCATCGGCGTGGTGACCGGTCGCGCGATCCGACGCGCGCTGGATCGCCGGAACTGCACGCCCGACAACCACGAGAGGCCACACACATGACCGACCAGCTGAAGTTCTTCTCCGAGGAGTGGTGCGCTGCAGCAGCGGCCGCGCACGAGGGCGACCTCGCGCGACGGCAGGCCAAGGCACTCAAGGACCCGGCCAACTTCAACCGCGTTCTCGCCTTCAGCGTCACGGAGCGCCCTGACCTCGTCACGCACGTCGAGATCGTTGCCGGTCGGGTGGTGAACTGGACGGCGACGGACTTCTATCCCGACGACAGGATCTTCGCCAGCTTCCGTGGCGCCACCGCAGACTTCCGCGAGGCCGCGGAGGGGAGGACGCCCGCGGCGAACCTCGTCATGGGCGGCAAGGTGCGGTTGGTGAAGGGAACGATGAAGGACGCGATCGAGAACGCGAAGGCCCTCAACGTCCTCATCGGCGCTTGGGGCGACCTGCCGACCGACTGGGACGTCTGAGTCACGGGCGAGCCTCCGCCCGGGGCCAGCGAGTGTGGAGGGGAGACCGATGCGCGACATCGTCGACGGGTTGATTGGGTGGCGCGGCCGTGGTGAGCGGTTCGCGCTCGCGACCGTGGTCAGGACATGGAGCTCCGCTCCCCGGCCGCCCGGCGCCGCCATGGCGGTGTCGGCAGCGGGGGAGGTGCTCGGCAGCATCTCGGGTGGATGTGTGGAAGGCGAGACCTACGAGATGGCACAACGGGCCATCGAGAGCGGTCGCCCGACCCTGGCTCGCTTCGGCGTGAGCGACGAGGACGCGTTCGCAACCGGCCTGACCTGCGGCGGCATCATCGAGGTCTTCGTCGAGCCGGTCGGCGACCAGCAGCTCGCCGTGCTCGACCAGACTCTCGACGCGATCAAGGCCGGTCGCCCGACGGTCGTCGCCACGGTCACCGCCGGACCCGCCGTCGGACAGCACCTCACGATGGACGAATCCGGGCTCACCTCCTCGACCGTCGGACCCGAGGCAGTCGACATCCTGTTGCCGCGGATGGCGACCATGCTGGACCGGACCGCCACGGAGATGGTTCACATGGGGCAGCTGCCCGGTCCGCTGACGTCGACCTCGGTGTTCCTCCAGTCGTTCGCGCCGCCCCCGCGCATGATCGTCTTCGGCGCAATCGACTTCGCCGCCGCCGTCGCGGACATCGGGAAGTTCCTCGGCTACCACGTCACGGTCTGCGATGCGCGGCCGGTGTTCGCGACCCCCGCCCGGTTCCCGGGCGTCGACCGCCTCGTCGTCGACTGGCCGCACCGCTACCTGAGCTCGGAGAAGGTCGACGAGGACACCGTGCTGTGCGTGCTCACCCATGATCCGAAGTTCGACATCCCCCTCCTCAAGGTCGCACTGGAGACGCCGGCGCGCTACGTCGGCGTGATGGGCAGCCGCCGCGCTCACGCGGACCGCCTCGAAGCACTCCGCAGCGAAGGAGTCCCGGAGTGGCAGCTCGAACGCCTCCGCTCACCCATCGGTCTGGACCTGGGCGCCCGAACCCCGGAGGAGACGGCGGTGTCCATCGCCGCCGAGATCATCGCCGCGGCAAGGGGGGCTACCGGAGCTCCGCTGCGCGAGCGCGAAGGAGCAATACACCGATGACCAGCACGGCCCCATCACCAACCGCTCATGGGCGATCCCTAGGAGAATCGATGCCCCACCCGGCGACCGGCGACTACCCGGTCAACCTGAAGGACGGTCCCGACGCCAACGGCATCGCCGGCGTCGTCGCGACACTCCTGGAGCAGAACCTCGAGGCATTCCCGGCTCGAGTGCAGCTGGCGCGCAAGCTCACCCGTCCGGTGACGATCACCGGCCGTGACATCGAGAGCACCTGCACCATCAGCTGCAGCTCGCACGACGTCACGATCGCCAACGACGTCGTCGGTACGCCGGCCGTGACCGTGACCGCGACCGTCGAGCAGATCCTCGACCTGTCCCAGCTGAAGATGAAGGCGTCGGGGCTCCTGCCGGTCGGCTTCCTCACCCAGCGCGGCCTCCGCATCCTGGCGGCGATCGCCTCCGGCAGCCTCAAGGTCCGTGGCCTGATCACCCATCCGATCACCACCTTCCGCGTGATCGCTCTCCTGTCGGTGGTGTCCTGATGCTCAACGTTGCACAGATCCTGTCGGGCGCGACGGCACGCGAGCGCATCGCCCTGCGGTTCGGGGAACTCGCGATGCCGGTCGAGGCCCTCGACAACCTCGTCAAGCAGGCCGCGAGGCTGTTCGCCGGTGAGGGCGTAGGCCCGGGACACCGGGTGGCCATGGTGATGCCGAACACGCCGCACTTCCCCGTCGTCTATTACGGCGCCCTTCGGACCGGCGCGACCGTCGTACCGTTGTCCCCGCTGCTGACTGCGGGAGAGCTCGAGTACATCTTCCGCGATTGCACACCGACCGCTCTCGTCGCGTGGAGCGGGTTCCACGAGGCCGCCGCGAAGGCCGCTGAGGTCTGCGGGGTGCGACTCGTGTACTCGGCCGGACCCGCCGGGGGACCGGACACCGGTCTGCCCGACCTGCTCGAGAGCGCGGCGGTTGCGACAGGTGACGACAAGCTGGCCTGCACCGACGCCTCCGACCTGGCGGTGATCATCTACACCTCGGGCACCACGGGCTCGCCGAAGGGCGCTGCGCTCACCCACGACAACCTGATGTGTAACAGCCGCCTGTTCGGCGAGAAGGTGGGCTTGAGGAACAGCGACGTCGCGCTCGCGACGCTGCCCTTCTTCCACTCCTTCGGTCAGACCTGCATCCTGAACGCGGGCGTGAACTCCGGCGTCGAGCTGGTGCTCCAGCCTCGGTTCGATGCCGCCGGGGCCCTCGACCTCATCGAGCGGCACAGGATCACCCTGTTCATGGGAGTGCCGAGCATGCACGCGGCAGTGCTGGCAGAGCAGCGGGCGAACCCGCGGGACGTGTCGTCGCTCCGATGGCTCGCCTCGGGTGGGAGCGGTCTGGCAGCCGGACTCCGGGAGGAGCTCGTCAGCGAGTTCGAGGTGCCGCTCTTCGAGGGCTACGGCCTGTCGGAGACCTCACCGATCACCCACGTCTGCGGACCCGGCGCCCACAAGCCGGGCAAGGTCGGTCAGCCGTTGTGGGGCATCGAGCAGCGCATCGTCGGTGACGACGGCGCGCTCCTGGGCGTGGACGCCGTCGGCGAGCTGCACGTCCGCGGGCACGCCGTGATGCCGGGGTACTTCAACCGACCCGATGCCACGGAGGCCGTGATCGACCCCGACGGCTGGTTCGCAACCGGTGACATGGCCACGATCGACGCGGACGGCTTCGTGCAGATCGTGGACCGGAAGAAGGACCTCATCATCCGCAACGGCCACAACGTCTACCCCTCGGACATCGAGACCGTGATCAGCGCCCACCCGGCGGTCCAGCTTTCCGCCGTGATCGGCATCCCGGACGACAGGGTCGGCGAGGAGGTCGCGGCGGTCGTCATGCTGAAGCCGGGTGTCGAGGCGACGGCCGAGGAGATCTCCAGCTTCGTCAAGGAGCGGGTCGCGGCGGACAAATATCCCCGTATCGTGCGGATCGTCGGCGATCTTCCACTCGGCCCCACCGGGAAGGTGCTGAAGCGCGCCATCGATCTGTCCGTCCTCGACTGAGATCTGATGAAAGAGGCCGGCGTGGTCGGCGCACGAGGAGATTCCTGTGGATGATGGGCTCGCCCACCGCTTCATCGACGTGAACGGAGTCAGGCTGCACATCGCCGAGCAGGGGGCGGGGCCGCTGGTCCTGCTGTTGCACGGCTGGCCGGAGAGCTGGTACTCGTGGCGGCACCAGTTCGGGGCGCTGGCCTCCGCGGGTTACCGCGTCGTCGCGCCTGATCAGCGCGGTTATGCCCGCAGCGAGCAGCCGTCGGAGGTCGCGTCGTACAGCCTGCTGCACCTCGTCGGCGACGTGATCGCGTTGATCGAGGAGCTGGGAGAGGAGCGGGCGGTCGTGGTGGGTCACGACTGGGGTGCTCCCGTCGCCTGGACCGCGGCGATGCTGCGCCCCGACAAGGTCCGAGCCGTGGTCGGGCTGAGCGTTCCGCCGATCCTGCCCGGTGGGATGATCCGGCCGTCGATCACCCGTGAGCAGTACGGCGAGCGCTTCTACCAGGTGTACTTCCAGCAGCCGGGAGTCGCCGACGCTGAGTTCGCCAAGGACATCCCGACCTCCTTCCGCCGGGTCCTGTTCGGCGCCTCTGGTGACAACCCCCACGTCCCGGAACCGCGGCCATTGGTCATTCCCGAAGGCCGCGGCATCCTCGATGTCATGCCGGATCCGCCGGCCCTCCCGGCATGGCTGACGGAGGAGGACATACAGGCGTACGTCGACGACTTCGCCCCGCGCGGTGAGCGGGCCTTCACCGGAGCCTTCAACTGGTATCGAAACATCGAACGCAACAACGAGCTGATGGCGCCGTTCCGCGGACGTCGGATCGAGGCCCCAGCACTGTACGTCGTGGGAGACCGCGACATGGTCACCTCGTTGCGGCCAGCGGACGGCGGCAGCTCGATGGCCGAGATCATCAGCGGCGAGGCGCCCACCGACCGGCTGAGGGCTCTTGCGCCTCAGCTGCGCGGGCCGGTGGTGCTGCGGGGTTGCGGGCACTGGACCCAGCAGGAGCGTCCAATCGAGGTCAACGCGGCACTCCTGGACTTCCTCGCCGAGGTCGACGGGCCTGTTCCTGGAGACACGAGGCCGCGTCGATGACGGATAATTGACCCATCCTGGTGACGGGCGCGACCGACGACGTCGGGGGTGTCAGCAGGACGATCGTCGAGATGTTGCGCTCACAGGGCCACCCCGTGCGGGCCTTCGTGCGGCGTGACGACGACCGCGCCCACGCTCTCCGCCAGGCAGGGGCCCACGTGTTCGTCGGCGACCTGCTCGACGTTGCCGCGGCAGTGACCGGATGCCGTCGCGTCTACTTCAGCATTAGTCTGTCGTCGTACTACACCGATGCCGTGTCCTTGATGGCGGCCGCGGCGCGGGACCACAGCGATCTCGAGGTCTTCGTCAGCATCTCCGACTACGAGCGGTCGTACATGACCTTCGAGCGGATGACTGCACCGGCCGAGGAGCGGCGAGCGTGGCTCGGTGGACTCGTCAGCGACTGGTCGCCGCAGCAGCGCGCGCACTGGATCGCCGAGCAGGTGCTCAGCTGGTCGGACCTCCCGGTCGTCAACGTGAGAGCGACCATCTTCGCCGAGAACCCGATCCTCACCGGGTTGGCGCTCCGTCCGCTGAGCAGCGGCGAGCTGCGCCTGCCGTTCGGCAGCCAGCGGCTCGCGCCGATCGCCGGTCGCGACGTGGCGGAGCTGTGCGCGAGCATCCTCGTCGACCCCGCGCCGCACCTGGGAGCGTCCTACGAGCTTACTGGTCCCGACCTGAAGGACATGCACGGGTTCGCCGAGGACTTCGGAGCCGTCCTCGGCCGTGAGGTGACCTACATCGCCGAGGAACGTGGAGGCCTGGAACGAGACCTACGTCGACGCGGTCCTGTCCGAGCGGCCCCATGTGGCCGAACACCTGAAGACCCTGACCAGGCTGGTCGCCGGCGGGCGGTACGACGTGGTCACCAACCAGCTGGAGACCCTGCTCGGCCGCGCACCCACGCCCGTGCGGTCGGCCCTGCAGATCAATCCGCGCCTCCGGGCGCTCACGGCTGCTCCGACCGACTGAGCTGCTCGTCCGCGGCGCGCTGTCGAGCAGCCGAGAGAGCCTGGGCCTGAGAAGCCAGTGGTCCGCACGCCGGGACCGGCGTGCGGACCACTGGTGCCCCTCGGTCCCCCAGGCGTCAGGCGACCTCGAACAGCCCAGCGGCGCCCATGCCCGTAGCGGCGCACATCGTGGTGACGACGTACTTCGCGCCGCGCCGCTTGCCCTCGATCAGCGCGTGTCCCACCTGGCGGGCTCCGGTCATCCCGTACGGGTGGCCGATGGAGATCGCGCCACCGTTGACGTTCAGCAGCTCATCGGGGATGCCGAGCTGGTCGCGGCAGTACGCAACCTGCACGGCGAAGGCCTCGTTGAGCTCCCACAGGTCGATGTCGCTCACCTTGAGGCCGAACCGCTCCAGCAACCTCGGAACAGCGAAGATCGGGCCGATGCCCATCTCGTCGGGCTCGAGACCGACGCTGGTGTAACCACGGAAGTAGCCCAGGGGCTCCAGCCCCCTGCGCTCGGCCGCCTCGGCGCTCATGACGACAGCGGCCGAAGCCCCGTCTGAGAGCTGGCTCGCGTTGCCGGCGGTGACGCAGCCGTTCTCCCGAGCGACCGGCTTGAGTGCCTGAAGGCCCTCGAGCGTGGTCTCGGGACGGTTTCCCTCGTCCTTCGTGAGGGTCACCGTCTGGTACGACACCTCGCCGGTCTCCTTGTCGACGATCTTCTTCGACGTCTCCATCGGCACGATCTCGTCGTCGAACTTGCCCTCGGTTTGGGCACGAGCAGTCCGCTCCTGGCTTCGCAGGGAGAGCTCGTCCTGGATCTCCCGGCTGACGCCGTACCGGTCGTAGACGACCTCCGCGGTGTCGATCATGTGGGTGTAGTAGTCGGGCCGGTTCTTCTCGATCCACGGTTCCGGGGTCATGAACTGGAAGCCCGGGACCTGGACCATGCTGATGGACTCGACACCGCCGCCCACGGCGATGTCCAGGTCTTCGTTGAGCACCTTGTACGACGCGAAGGCGATCGCCTCCAGGCCGGACGTGCAGAACTTGTTCAGGGTGCTTCCGGGCACGGTCACCGGCAGGCCCGCGCGCACCGAGATCTGACGGGCGATACCGCCGGCTGCGATGTCGGAGGGCATGGCGATGCCGACGGTGACGTCCTGGACCTCGTCGGGGGCGATTCCGGCGCGCTCGACGGCGTGCTTGACGACGTGCCCGCCCATGGTGGTCGGGTGGGTGTCGTTGAAGGCGCCCCGGTAGGCTTTGCCGATCGGAGTGCGGGCGGTTGAGACGATGACAGCTTCACGCATCGATGAGTCCTCAGATCAAGAGTTGGTGTTGGATTTCGTGCTGCAGGCAGCGGGCCGGGGCCCTCAGCGGCCCACGTAGTTGCCGGAGCGCTTCTCCTTGAAGGACGCGAGGCCCTCGACGGCGTCCTCGGTGCCGAGGATCTCCGTGCGGAGCGGCGCGATGGCGTCGAGCGCGGGCTGCAGACCCTCGTCGTGCACCTTCCGGGCGACGGTGAGCGTGTGCCGGACGCCGATCGGCGCAGCGTTCGCGACCGCTGTGGCCAGTTCGACCGCGCGCTCCTTGAGGCGCTCGATCGGGACCACCTCCTGGACCAGGCCGATCCGGTGCGCCTCCTGCGCATCGAGGATGTCCCCGGTCAGCAGGTAGCGCATTGCGTTGCCCCAGCCGATGCGGTCGCTCCAGCGAGCGGCGCCGCCGCCGAACGCGAAGAGGCCGCGCGCGACCTCGGGCTGTCCGAAGAACGTGCCCTCCGCGGCGATGATCATGTCGCCGGCCAGCGCCAGCTCGAGCCCGCCCGCGAAGCACATGCCATGCACGACGGTGATCAGCGGCTTCGAAAGTCGAGCGCCCTCGGTCCCGAACGGGTCGTACTCGTCAGGGCCGTAGGTCATGCCCTCGTCCTCGACGAGCTCCTGCAGGCGGGTCAGGTCGGCCCCGGCGCAGTACACCGCGCCCTCGCCGTACAGCACGGCGCAGCGGAGGTTGTCGTCCTTGTCGTAGCGGGCGTAGATCTCGGACAGCTCCGCGAACATCTCGGGCGTCAAGGCGTTCCGCTTGCTCGTGCGGTTCAGGCCGATCAGCAACACGTTGCCCTGAACCTCTGTCACTAAACCGCCGGTCGCCTGGTCCGGCTCTGCTTGTACGGCTGCACTGCCCGCCATCTCATGTCCTCTCCTAGGTGGGATCACCATGATAGAGAGTGCTCTCTACCGGGTCAACCCGACCCTGTTTCCCGACTCGGCAAACGTCCGGCTTCGCCCCGGGAGAGACAGTTCGCTATCATCGCTCCTATGGCCAGGGCAGCGAAGACGGATGCGGCACCGCGAGAGCGCCTCATGAAGGCGGCGGAGCTGTTTTACACCGAGGGCATTCGGGCGGTCGGCATCAACCGGGTGCTCGAGGAGGCGCGTGCGCCGATCATGAGCCTCTACCGCATCTACGGCTCCAAGGAAGGGCTCGTGGAGGCGTTCCTCGCCGACAAGGACAAGCGGGTCCGTGCGATGTTCGAGCGCGAGGTCGAACTGATCGCCGACACCCCCAGGGAGCGCGTCTTGGCGATGTTCGACGTCCTCGGGCAGCTGGTCTCGGGGGCGGACTACCGGGGTTGCGCCTTCATCAACGCCGCGGTCGAGATGGCCGACCCCGACCACCCGTTCGTGGGCATCGCGGTGGCTCACAAGGAGTTCGTGCGCGAGGCGTTCTCCCGTTATCTCACCGAAGCGGGCCTCCGGGAGACCGAGTCGCTGGCCACGCAGCTGCTGATGCTGGTGGACGGGGTCTTCGTGAGCGCACAGATGCACTCGGATCACGCCGATACCGCGCTGAAGGGGCGGATGGCTGCGGAGGTTCTCCTCAACGCTGCGTTCGAGGCCCAACCGAACTGAGTGACGTCGCGGAGCCTGGCGCGTTCGTCCCAGCGGTTGGCGCTCCCGTACCAGGGCGCGTTGCCTGATCCTCCCTACGGTCCTCAGCAGAGGCTCTGCCGCAGGCCCCGAAGGGTCGGGTCCCGCGGTCAGCCACAGATCAGGCATCGCATCCAGCGACGGAGGCCACGATGAAGGTCCTGCGCATGCGGGAGTTCGGCAAGCCGACCCGGGTTCCGGAGCTCGTCGAGTCAGACCCCCCCGAGCCTGCAGGAGGGCAGGTGGTCGTGGCGATGGAGGCCGCACCGATCAACCCGTCCGACCTGCTCCTCATCAGGGGCTGGTACGGCCATCGTCCAGCACTTCCCGCCCCGCTGGGCACCGAAGGGGTGGGTCGGATCACCTCGGTCGGCGCTGGCGTCGACCGCTCTCGTCTCGGCGAGCGGGTGATGATCCTGCCGACCCTGCAGCACGGAACCTGGCAGGAGCAGGTCGCGATCTCCGAGGCCGCAGCCATCCCCGTCGATCCGGCAGCCGACCTGCTGCAGCTGGCGATGCTCGGCGTCAACCCGATGACGGCCGACCTTCTCCTCCATTCCTTCGTCGACCTGCCATCGGATTCCTGGGTGGGACAGGCCGGCGGCACCTCGGCCGTCGGTCGCTACGTGATCGCGTTGGCGAAGCAGGCCGGTCTCCGGACCCTCAGCGTCGTACGTCGTCCCGAGGCCGCCGCGGAGCTCCTCGAGCTCGGCGCCGACGCCGTCGTTGTGGACGGTGAGGACCTCGGCGAGCAGGTTGCGAAGGCGCTCGGTGATGAGCGGCTGTCGCTGGTGCTCGACCCGATCGCCGGCGAGGCCGTCGGCAAGCTCGCCGCCAGGCTCGCCCACGGCGGCACTCTCGTGAGCTACGGCGGGATGAGCGGTGCCCCCGTCACCGTGGCGCCGGCGGACCTGATCTTCGGTGACCTCCACGTCCGAGGCTTCTGGCAGAAGCACTGGCTGGACGTCACGCCGGCCGAGGAGATCACGGCGCAGTACGCCCGGCTGGCCTCACTGGTCGCCGACGGCACCCTCCACGTCCCGGTCGCCGCCTGCTACCACCTCGAGCGGCACCAGGAGGCGATCTCACACGCGACGGACGTCGGTCGCGGCGGCAAGGTGCTCTTCACGTGGTGACAGCTGGGAAGGACGGCGGACGCGATCGCGATCGATCCCCGGGGCGCTGACCTCAAGCGCTTCCTCAGCGAGGATCACGGCGGCCCGGTCGTGATGCTGAACCTGCTGCGCTTCGCCGACGACGGCCGCGCCTCTTATCAGCGCTACGTCGACGCGCTCCGGTCGCAGTTCCTGCCTCGCTACGGAGGTGAGGTCCTCTATGTCGGTGACGGCTCCACGACGCTGGTCGGCGAGGACGGTCAGAGCTGGGACACGGTTCTGCTCGTGCGGTATCCGACGCGCCAGGCTTGCCTTCAGCCAGATGGTGGCCGACCCCGAGTACCAGCTCGTGACGCCGCTGCGCACCCAAGCGCTCAGCGAGGCGGTGTTGCAGGCGACCGTGGCCTGGAGGGAGGACCGGCCGAGCCCTGAGGTCGGCTGAGAGCCGATCGTGGGAGCGGACGTCCCCTCACGCCACCGAGTTCAGCAGCTCCGCGGGCACGTCGGGACGCTCCAGCGCGACGAAGTGACCGGCGCCCGCGACCTCGGTGAACTCCGCGGCGGCGAGCAGCTGCTTGTTGGCTTGTCGATCCGACCGGCGGGACCAGTCCCTCTCGCCGTACACGAGGTGGATCGGTGCAGCGACCTCGGTGTAGCGCGAACGGGCGGTGATGAGGCTAGGGAGGTTGCCATACACCGCTCGGGCTACCGCCGCGTAGCCAGGTCGGCGGCCGACCTTGAGCAGTTCATCTAGGTAGTCGGGGCGCAGCGCACTCTTGTCGGCGAGACCGCCGCGGAGGACCGCGCGCATGATCGGCTTCGGCTCCACGCCTGCGAGCGTCGGTCCGATGCCCGGAGCGAGGACGCCAGCGATGATCAGCCGGGCGAGAAGGCTGGACCTGCTGATCCCTGCCCTGTAGTCGTAGGGGTTGATCGAGATGACCCGGCGGACGCGCTCTGGCAGGTCCGCTGCCGTCGTGAGGGCGAGTACGGCGCCCATTGACTCGCCGAGAAGTGTCACGTCCCGCAGATCGAGTTGCAACATGAGCTCCTTGACGGCTGCCCGCATCGCAGGCTCGTCGTGGGAGGCGCCGGGGACGATCTCGGAGTACCCCATGCCTGGTAGGTCGAGGGCGTACACCGTGTAGCGGTCCTGGACCAGTGGAATCAGGTGGCTGAAGTGCTCGGCCTGGGTGCGCACGGTATGGAGCAGGACGAGCGGCGAACCTGTCCCGCCGGCGAGGTAGCGCAGTCGGCCGTGGCCCTGCGTTCCCGGGGCGGTCGGGTCGAGGAAGTGGCTGCTGGTTCCCGCGATTCGGATCGTCGACTCAGTTTCGCTGGACATGGTCGTCTCCTCAGACGTGTGGTTGGACGTTGTGCGGCCTGGTCGGTGCGACGGCACGTATCCGTGCTCAGTGCGCCAGGACCACGGCATCGGTCTGCTCCGTCTCCGGGGTTCGCTCGTTGGTCATGGTGAGCGCAGCGACCGACGAGGCGAGTGCAGTGGCCGCGATGAACAGCCAGGCCCACCTGACGGTGTCCAGGTTGGCGACGCCGGTGTCGAGGATGCCGACCAAGATGGCGACGCCGAGGACGAGTCCGACCTGGCGGGCCATGCTGATGATGCCGCTTCCGGTGGACGACTGTGCCGGTGGCAGGGTGGCGGTCGCGGCTGCGACCAGGTTCGGGAGTCCGAGACCGACTCCGGCGCCGATGATGAGCCATCCGGGAAGCACGGTGCTCCAGTAGGACGGGTCAGTCGTGAGCCCGACGAGCAGCAGGGTCGCGCCGACGGCGACCACCACGCCGCCCGTGGCGATCAGCCGTGACGGGTGGAAGTGGCCGAACAGCCGGCCCGCGAGAATGCTGGCGACAGGTACGACGAGCGGGCCGGCGGCGATCGCGAAGCCGGTTTCGAGTGCGGAGAACCCCCAGACCTGCTGCATCCACAATATCGCGAGCAGGAGCGCCGCCCCGAAGCTGCCGTTGAAGAGCAGCGTGGCGATGTTGACCGAGGTGAAGGACCGCACGCGGAACAGGCCGGGATCGATCACGGGATTCGGGTGACGTCGCGAGAAGGCGACGAAGACCAGGAGCGCGGCGGCCGCTGCAACGAAGGCGCTGATGGTGCGGTTCGACGACCAGCCCCAGTCGTTGCCCTGCACGAGTCCGAGAACCAAGGCGCCGACGGCGACCGCGAGCAGCAGTGCGCCGATCAGGTCCGGCCGCGGAGCGCCTTCGTTGTGGCGGGCGTCCGGGACCAGGCGCATGGCAGCCGCCATCAGCGCGATGCCGACCGGCACGTTGACCCAGAAGGCCCAGTGCCACGACAGTTGGACCAGTACCCCGCCCGCGGCGGGGCCGAGCGCGGCTGCGATAGCGCCGCTCAGAGCCCACCCCCGCGCCGCGGAAGGGCGGCGCTCGGGTGGGAGAGCGGCGAGGAGGAGACCGAGGCTCGCCGGCGTCATGACGGCCGCGCCGACCGCCTGAAGGGCGCGCAGCGCCACCAGCGTCCAGACGTCGTCGGCGTACCCGCAGGCCAGGCTGGCGGCAGTGAACAGCGTGAGACCGGCGATGAATCCGCCCTTCTGGCCGTAGCGGTCGGCGACGCGGCCCGCCGGGATGAGCAGCGCAGCGAACACGACCGCATAGGCGTTGAGGATCCAGCTGAGGTCGCCGAGGGAGGGCGGATGAACGGCGCCCGTACTGAAGTCGCGACCGATGTCGTCGAAGGCGACGTTGACGATGAACAGGTCGAGACCGGCGAGAAAGCTCGCGCCGGTCAGGATCGCCATCACCGCGAGCGTGCGCTGCTGACTTGCCGACTGCATAGTCAGGTACCGTAGAGATCTGGCTATGGATAACGCAAGTCAGACCCTGTAAGATGTGCTCATGTCCGTGCAAGTGGCAGGAGTGCTGGCCGAGCGGGGTGACCGCGCCCTGGGGGACAGGTGCCCGTTGGAGCGCACTCTGGGCCTGGTCGGCAACCGCACCGCGCTGCTGCTGATCCGCGAGGCGTTCTACGGCGCGACGCGATTCGACCAGCTCTGGCAGCGGGTCGGCGTCACCGAGGCGGTCGCGGCGCAGCGGCTGCGCGGTCTCGTCGCGGCCGGGGTGCTTGAGAAGCAGCCCTACCAGGAGCCGGGCCAGCGCACCCGCCACGAGTACGTCCTGACGCCCGCCGGGCACGACCTGACGCCGGTGGTCCTCGGCCTGCTCCAGTGGGGCGCGATCCACGCGCCGGACGACGGTGGCGTGGCGATGACCCACGTCGGCTGCGGTGCCGAGGTTCGGGCGGCGGTGCGCTGCGCGGCCGGCCATGACGTGGCTGAGTCAGAGGTCCTCGTCGCAACCCGCAAGTGACGGGATGGTGACGATGAGCGGGGGCGAGGAGCTGAGACTCGAGAGCCTGGTCGGCGCGTGGCGGCTCAGGTCGGCCGTTGCTACGGATGCCAACGGCAGGACGTGGAATCCGTTCGGGGAGGAGCCGGAAGGGATCCTGCTCTACACCACGGACCGGTGGGTCTCAGCCACCATCGCCGCAAGCGGGCCCGAGTCCGGTCGGTGTTTCTATGCGGGCACGGTGCAGATCGCCGGCGACCGGCTCGAGCATCACGTCGCGGTAGGGCAGCCTCCCTTTGGGCCGGGCACCGTTCAGGTCCGGCAAGGTCGCCTCGTCGATGACGAGCTGGAGCTCGCCGCTCACGCGACGGATCCTGTGCCGGTGACGACGCGACTGAGGTGGCAGCGCCCCTCGACGGCCGAGAGTGAGGACGTGTCGACGGACAGCCCCGGCGGTAGCTAAATGACCGCGCGCATGAGGGGGACCGGCGGTCAGCCGACGTTCCAGGTGTCGCCGGCGTTGATCAGCTGGGTGAGCCGATCGGCGTCGGTGCCGTCCACCGAGGCACGCGCCTCGGCGACCTGGGCGCGGGCGAGGTCGTCGTACGGCCGCTCGACCTGGCGGAAGATGCCGATCGGGATCGGGCCGCCGGCGCCCAGGGGGCCGGCGGTTTCGCCCATGGGGGAGATGGCGAACTGGTCGGCCGGGTCGGCCGCGGGCGGGTCGTGGGCCCAGGCGCGACCGTTGACCGTGACCTCGACGCCGGGCTCGAGGCGCAGCAGGTGGGTGTTGGCCTCGGAGCCCTTGATGGCGTCGAAGGCGCCGTCGTTGAAGATCGGGCAGTTCTGGTAGATCTCGACGAACGAGGTGCCGCGGTGGGCGGCGGTGGCGGAGAGCACCGCGGTGAGGTGCTTGCGGTCCGAGTCGATGGTCCGGGCGACGAAGGTGGCCTCGGCGCCCAGGGCCAGGGAGACCGGGTTGAACGGGTGGCCCAGGGATCCCACGGGGGTGGACTTGGTGACCTTGTCGACCTCGGAGGTGGGTGAGTACTGGCCCTTGGTGAGGCCGTAGATCCGGTTGTTGAACAACAGGATCGTCATGTTGACGTTGCGGCGCAGGGCGTGGATCAGGTGGTTGCCGCCGATCGAGAGCGCGTCGCCGTCTCCGGTGACGACCCACACCGACAGGTCCTCGCGGGCGGTGGCGATCCCGGTCGCGATCGATGGGGCACGGCCGTGGATGGAGTGCATGCCGTAGGTGTCGAGGTAGTACGGGAACCGGCTGGAGCAGCCGATGCCGGAGACGAACACGATGTTCTCGCGGCGCAGGCCGAGGTCGGGCAGGAAGGACGGCACGGCCTTGAGCACGGCGTAGTCGCCGCATCCTGGGCACCAGCGGACCTCCTGGTCGCTGGTGAACTCCTTGGCGGTCTGCGGTCCGTCGGCGGCCGGGATCAGGTCGGTGCCCGAACGATACGTCGGCAGGGGAAGTTCGAGAGCGGTCACGCGCGCCTCCTACCCGACGGCAGCCGCGGCGACTGCAGGGTGGTCATGATCCGACAGGTCGGTCGATGAAGCGCCTCCGGGCGAGCCGACGTCGCCGAAGAACTCCGCATTGATGCGAGTGAATTCGGCGGTTTCGTCGGGCACGTCGTCCTGGTTGAAGATCGTCTCTTGCGGGCAGACGGGCTCGCACGCGCCGCAGCCGACGCATTCGTCGGGATGGATGTAGAGCATGCGCTTGCCCACGTGCTGGCCGATGGCCTCGGCGAGCTCGGCGGCCTTCAGTGGGAGGCCGTAGACGTGGTTGTAGCCCTCGGCGTCGACCAGGAACTCAGCACGGATGAGGCGCGACGGCGGAAGTGAGTCGGCGATCCGCTCGATCTTGGCCTGCCGGATCCGGACCATGTGGTCGTGGTTGGCCGGGTCGTAGGAGATGTTCCCGTGGCCTT
>NZ_SSXI01000153.1 GCF_004803405.1 Nocardioides sp.
CGCCCGGAGCGCTCGGCGGGCTGCTCCGCCGTGCCGCGGCGGAGCCCGGCGAACGGTTCGGGCGGGCGAACCGCAGTGTGCCGGTCCACATCCGCCTGGCGATCCGGGACCACGTCACGGCGCGCGCGGACGGCGCGGACCTGGTGCTCACTCACGACCTGCCCGACGTGAGGATCAAGTTCCGCGAGGACGAGTTCAACGCCCTCCTCGACCAGATGGAGACGCCCCACCGGGTGGTCACGGTGATTCCCGCCGAGGACCCCCCGCCACCCCCGCCGACGCGTGAGGGGCCAGAGCCGCGGGTGCCGCCGATCGACCGCCCGATCAGCCGGGCGACGATCAGCCTGCGTGAGTACCGCGACGTCGTCGTGGCGCCCAAGCAGGTCCTCGTGGACGGCCGGTTCCTGCTGCCGGACACCTACCGCCACAACCAGTGGAGGAGGCTGCAGCACACACTCCTGGCCGACGCCGCCCCGCGCTTCGCGATCACCCGCCGCCCGCTGCCCGCCGACCCCGATCGCCTCGACGGCACCTACCTCCACCTCGACAACGAGTTCCGCGGGCACTTCGGCCACCTGCTGACCGAGTCGCTGTCGCGGGTCTGGAGCTGGCCGGAGGCGCTGGCGATCGACCCCGAGGCGAAGGTCCTGGTGGGTGTGACGAGCAAGCGCCCGCGGCCGCTCGAGTACGAGTACCTCCTCTACGAGGCCTGCGGGATCCCGCGGGACCGGGTCGTCGTCCTCGACCACCCGGTCCGGGTCGAGCGCCTGATCAGCGGCACCCCGATGTTCAGTCACCCGCAGTACGTCCACCCCCGGATCGCCGAGACCTGGCTGAGCGTCGGCGACGCGCTCGCCGCCCAGGCGGAGCCGCGCGACTGGCCGCGGCGGTTCTTCGCCGCCCGTCGGACGGGGAAGCGAGCCTGCGAGAACGGGGCAGAGGTAGAGGCGCAGTTCGCCCAGCGAGGCTTCGAGATCCTCTACCCCGAGGACTTCACGCTGGGCGAGCAGGTCCAGCTCTTCAGGAACGCCGAGGTGATCGCGGGGTACGCCGGGAGCGGGCTGTTCCAGATCGCGTTCGTGCCGGATCCGAAGCGCGTGATCATGATCGGCGCGGAGACCTACCGGCCCCGCAACGAGTACCTCATGGCAGCCGTCCACGGGCACCGCGTCGACTCTGTGATCTGTCGCTCCGAGGGGCGCGGCCTGCAGTCGTCGTACCGCTACGACGATGAGAGGGAGGGCCCGTTCCTCCGCGGAATCCTCGACGAGATCGGCGGCTGAGCTGCCGCAAGCCCGCCGGCTGGGAGATTTCTTCCCCCATTCTTCCGTTCTCGTCCAGTTCCGGGGATCAGACGCCTAGGCTCAAGAAATGCCTAGTACTCACCAAATCCTGACAATGTCCCGCCGGGCCGTCGCCAGCGGCGTCGCTGGCGTCCTGATCGCGACGCTCGGCACGATCCTGCAACTGGGTGGGGGCGCGGCTCCGACAGCCAGCGCCCACGGGGAAACCAATGTGACCGGATGCCAGGTGAAGTCGACGTTGGGTGGCCGCATTACGTGGCACCACTTCACTCGGCCTCATGCACCCTGCGAACTCGGTACTTCGAGTGCGCAGGATGTCCACATCCGCAACGAGATGATCCGGCTGATCGACGACACCCCGGCGCCCGCCGCGGGGGCGGATCCCGTGATCATTCGGGGGGCCTTCCTTGCCATCCGCGAGCCAGCAGTGGTCGACGCGTTGAAGAGAGCCCACGATCGTGGTGTCACCGTCCGTTTCACGTTCACCTACGACACCCCGCAACTGGGGGACAAGAGCTTCTACCGCGCGTTCGGCGGCCGGCGATGCGGAGAGTTCAAGCCGCTGGGTGGCTCCAGTCCTCTGTACTCACCCGATGACGACGGAGACGGCACCTTGTCGGAGGGTCGTTGGGGGTGCAACTCAGACCACACCTCTGGGATCGCCCACACGAAGGCAATGACTTTTTCGAAGACGAAGGATCCCGAGGGTGTCGTCCGTCCATGGGTCGTGTGGACCGGCTCTCACAACGCGGCTCAGAGTCACGGTGGCTCCGGCGGTTACAACAACTCGATGACCTCCTATAACGACCAGGCGCTCTATGGTGACCACGAAAACTACGACGGTCTCGGCGTTTACAACATCCTTCGTCAGATGTACAACAACGCCGACGAGCCCATCGGCGCTCCCAGGCGACTCAAGGGCTGGGTCGACTACTACGTCCCCGACGAGCGCGGCACGGTGAACGGTCTGAGCGCGAACATCATCGCCTCGCCCGAGGCTCAGACCGACTTCATCGTGGGTCGCCTCAACCTCTGGCAGCCCAATGGCAACTGTGAGGTTCGTGTCCAGCAAGCCGTCTTTCGCCGCGCCGAGATCGCCGAAAAGCTCGTTCAGATGTCCAATGCGGGCTGCCGTGTATGGGTGATGGCCGGGACCTACACGCCGTCCATCGTCGACATTCTCAAGAGGGCGGCCGGCGCGATGAGCATCCGGGAGATGCCGCGGGTGCACGACAAGTCCTTCCTCGTCCAGGGCAACCGCAAGTCCGGTGGTTCGGTGTCGTATCAGGTCTACGCCGGATCGCACAACCTCAATGTGCCCTCGCTGCGCCAGAACGATGAGTTCTTCGTGATGCTCACACCGGAAGGCGACACTCACCCGGTCTACAACGCCTACAACGCGCATTTCGGTCCACACGGGCCGTGGGGGCAGTGCACGGTCGACAATTCCGCCAACGGCTGCCAGATCTACCGGTAGCGCGGACGGCGCGTTCGTCTCGGTGGGCTGTGATGCAGCCCACCGAGACGAACCGTTCCCGGTGTTCAGCAGTCGGCGTACCGTAGGGGCGTCCCGGAGCCCCGGGACGAACGGAATGAGCACAACGTCCGGTACCCACACCGGCTCCGTTGGTCGAGACGCGCCGAGCTCCACGCGGCGCCTCGAGACCGAAGGAGTGGCCGGCGGGACTGGAACGAAAGGTTCAAGATGTCCCACCGCATGCGGGTGGGCGTCGTCGGCGCTGGCCGCGTCGGCGCCGTCCTGGCCGCCGGCCTCCGAGCGGCCGGCCACCTCGTCGTCGCTGCCGCGGGCGAGTCCGACGCTTCGCGTCG
>NZ_SSXI01000077.1 GCF_004803405.1 Nocardioides sp.
ACCTGCTGGCCACGGCGGTCGCCGCGCTCGGCGGCCAGCAGCGGCACGGCCAGGAGGCGATGGCCGAGGCGGTCGCCGCGGCGATGGCCGACGGCGAGCACCTGCTGATCCAGGCCGGCACCGGCACCGGCAAGTCGCTGGGCTACCTGGTGCCGGCGCTGCTCCATGACAAGCGCGTGGTGGTCGCGACCGCGACCCTGGCACTGCAGCATCAGCTGGTCGAACGCGACCTGCCGCGGCTGGTGAAGGCCGTCGGCTCGAGGCCGGGGCTCGACGCCTCCTACGCGGTGCTCAAGGGCCGCTCCAACTACGCCTGTCTCCACCGGGTCCGCGAGGGAGCGCCGGACGACCAGGGCGAGCTGATCCAGGTTCCGGAGGGCTCGATGGGGGCCAAGATCCTCGAGCTCCGCAGGTGGGCGGAGCAGGCGGTCGAGGACAAGGGCACCGGCGAGCGCGACGAGGCTCCGCGTCACACCGACAAGGAGTGGCGGCAGGTGAGCGTCACGGCGCGTGAGTGCCTGGGCGCGACCAAATGCCCGTTCGGGGAGGAGTGCTTCGCCGAGCGCGCCAAGGAGAAGGCGCAGCGCTCGCACCTGATCGTCACCAACCACTCCCTGCTCGCGATCGACGCGATCGAGGGGATCCCGATGATTCCCGAGTACGACGTCGTCGTGATCGACGAGGCCCACGAGCTCGCCGCGCGGGTGACCCAGGCGGCGACCGACGAGCTCTGGGCGGCGGAGGTGGAGCGGGCTGCCCGGCGCAGCGTCCGCCATGTGGAGGGCAACGAGGCCGACGAGCTGTCCGACGCCTCCGACGCGCTGCGCGCTGCGATGGGCGAGGCCCGCCCCGGCCGGTTCGAGACCTTGCCGGAGGACCTCGCCGACGCGCTGGTCCTGGTCCGCGACGCCGCCCGAGCCTGCGTCTCCGCGTTCCCCAAGGCCGATGCCGGCAGTGAGCCGGACGCCGGCCTCTCGCAGGCCAAGGCCTCGGTGCAGGAGGTGTTCGCGACCGCCGAGCGGATGGCGGCGTTCTCGGAGGCCGACGTGCTCTGGCTGGCCGAGGGCACCGACCGGATCCCGCCACGCCTGTGCGTAGCCCCGCTCCAGGTCTGGGGACCGATGCGCGACAAGCTGCTCGCCGACAACACCGTCGTGCTCACCTCGGCCACGCTCATGCTCGGCGGCGACTTCGACTCCATCGCCACGAACGTCGGGCTCAAGCCCTCCGAGCGGATCGAGGGCGCCGCCGGTCGAGGAGGTCGCGCAGCGACCGTCACCAGACCAGAGGAGCTCGCCGACGACGCCCAGCCCTGGCTCGGCGTCGACGTCGGCAGCCCGTTCGACTACCCCAAGCAGGCGATCCTCTACGTCGCCCGCCACCTCCCGCCTCCGGGACGCGACGGCCTCGGCCCGGCGCAGCTCGACGAGATCACGGAGCTCGTCGACGCGGCCGAAGGCCGCACCCTGGGTCTCTTCTCCAGCCGCCGAGCGGCGGAGGCCGCAGCCGAGCACGTCCGCGTGAAGCTGCCGCACCTCACCACGCTCGCCCAGGGCGAGGCGCAGCTGCCGGAGCTGGCGCGGCAGTTCGTCGAGGACCCGCACACCTGTCTCTTCGGCACCCTGGGGCTGTGGCAGGGACTCGACGTCCCCGGCGACACCTGCCAGCTGGTGATCATCGACCGGATCCCGTTCCCCCGTCCCGACGACCCGCTGATGAGCGCACGCCAGAAGGCCGTCGACAAGGCCGGGGGCAACGGCTTCATGCAGGTGGCGGCCACCCACTCGGCGCTGCTGCTCGCACAGGGCGCCGGCCGCCTGATCCGCACCCACACCGATCGCGGCGTGGTCGCCGTCCTGGACCCTCGGCTGGCGACCGCGCGCTACGGCTCGTTCCTCAAGGCGAGCCTGCCGCCGATGTGGTCGACGACTGACCCGCAGGTGGTGCGGAAGGCCCTCGCCCGGCTCGCGTCGACCGCCCGCTGAGCGTCAGGGACGGTAGGCGCGCGCCGCCACGAGCTGCCGGGCGCCGTCGTCCAGGGAGCGACCCTCGCAGGTGTCGTCCCAACCCAGCCCGAGGTTGCACCGGTAGCGGGCGCTGGCGTTGACGACCGTGACCTCGACCCAGTCGACGCGTGCGCGACCGAAGGGGAAGCTGACGGTCCGGTTGCCATACCTGTTCAGGGAGACCCGACGGACGTACGGCGCCCGGCCGTCCGGCTTCACGGTGACGAATGCGGCGCCGCCCGAGATGCGTCCGTTGAGGTTCAGCCTGAGCCGCAGCCGCCAACCGGCCGCCATGTCCGACGACGGCCGGTACCGGTAGTGCTTGGCCGCCAGGTGGTTGAGCCCGATGTCCAGCCGCTTGGTCCGCGCGCCTGGCCGGAGCAGGTAGGACCCGTGCAGCGGCGCAGCCTTGTAGGCGCGTCCCTCGGTGTAGGACGCCCATGGCCGCCGGTTCCACGTCGTGAATCGGCCGAACTGCGTGGTGAGGTCGGTTCCCTTGGCGCTCAGCACGGACCGGATCGCCTGGACGGAGTAGCGGGCGCCGAGCGCCTGCCGCCAGATCTGGCGCACGATCACCGGAAGGCCGCCGACCTCCGGGGGGTACCGCTCGGAGAGGTAGCGGACGAAGATCCACGAGCCGTAGGCGCTCAGGCCGCGATGCCGGTCGACCGGGACCTGGGGGTTTCCGAGCGGTCCGTGGCTGAGGTAGTAGCGGTTGTCGTTGACGCCGTCGTAGACCTCGTCCTCGATCCAGGTCGCGGTGGCCTCCATCAGCCAGCCGTCCTCGAGGTAGTCGTAGGCGAACTGGACGGCGTGGAAGTACTCGTGGGCGGCGGTGACCCGCAGGTTCTGCTCGGGCGTGTGGGCCGGGTACTGGCCGGGGCGGTAGTCGTTGTCGAACACGCAGTACGCGGGGACGCCGATGTGCCGGGTCTCCTCCGGTGTGTCGGTGTTGCAGTAGCCGTAGAAGCCGGCGCTGCCGAGGTCGCCCAGGTAGACGTCGAACTTGTCGATGTTGCCGCCGGCGTCCCCGTCGGGCATCGGTGAGCGATAGCCGGCGGCGCGATAGCGGTGGGCGATCCCGGTGACGGTCCTCAGCACGTGCTGTGCGTAGGCGACGCTCGCGCGGTGCACGCCTGAACTCACGAAGTGCACGCACATCGATGCGTTGCACTCGGTCGCGTCTTCCTGGCTGTAGCAGATCGGGTCCTGCCGGGGGTCACAGGCCGCTGCTGGGCCGTCGTCGGGTCGCGCAAGGATCCTCGCGGCGTCGTCACGCTTGGCCTTGGGCAGGTGCCGCTGGTTGGCGGCCAGGTCGCGGATGGCGATGGTCAGGTCCTGGCGGGGCGGCTCGCCGGTGTGGGACGGGTCGCTCGGGGTCGGGGCTCCCTCGAGGAGGTCCTCGACGGTCTCGAGCGCCTGCTCGGCGATCTCCTGCGGGTCCTGCGGCGTGGCGGTCGCCGACGGCGAGGAGGGGTCTGCCGGCTCGCCGGGCTCGGCCTGGGCGGCGACCCCGAGGAACGGAACCAGGAGCAGCGTGGCGAGGAACGTCAGCAGCAGCCCGGGCAGGCGTGAGTGGCTCCGAGAAGTCATGGGGTGAGGGCCTCTGTAATCGACGACGTGACCCGGGTGACTTTACGGCGTGGACCCGCGATCCGAGGACTTTCAGACGTGGGCCGACGTGGCGGCGTACCTGAGTCAGACGCGGCGCAGGACCGCGGTGACCTTGCCGAGAATGGTCGCGTTGCTGCCGTCGATCGGCTCGAACGCCGGGTTGTGCGGCAGCAGCCAGACCTGACCGTCCTTGCGCTGGAGGGTCTTGACGGTGGCCTCGCCGTCGATCAGCGCGGCCACGATCTCGCCGTTCTCGGCGGTCTGCTCCTTGCGGATCACGACGTAGTCGCCGTCGCAGATCGCGGCGTCGATCATCGACTCGCCGGTGACCTCGAGGAGGAACAGCTCACCGTCACCGACCAGCTGCCGGGGGAGTGGGAAGACGTCCTCGTAGGTCTCCTCGGCCAGGATCGGGCCACCGGCTGCGATCCGACCCAGCAGCGGCACGTTGGTCGGCCGCGGGGCGGCGTCGCCGATCCCGGTCTCGTCGTGGGTGGTCTCCTCCACGGTGCCCATGGCCCGGCGGGCGGCCATCACCTCGGGAAGGAAGACCTCCAGTGCGCGTGGCCGGTTGGGGTCGCGCTTGAGATAGCCCTTCTCCTCGAGCACGCGCAGCTGGTGGGCGACGCTGGAGGTGCTGGTCAGGCCGACTGCCTGGCCGATCTCGCGCATGCTGGGCGGGTAGCCGCGCTTCTCGATGCTGTCCTTGATGTGGGCCAGCACCCGCTGCTGCCGCGGGGTCAGGCCGGTCGCGTCCGGGGGACCGTCGGGCAGCTCGGTGACGCTGCGGCCCGGCTTCTTGTCGGCCATCTCTCGCCCTTCAGTCGCGTGGATCGATGTGACGACGCTAACCGAACGGCGGTGCCGAATCAAACACCTGTTCGAAGCGCGTGTCGCGACACGCCGGTCGAACGCCTATTCGAACAGGTGCTGGATTTGTTCGAACGCCTGATCTAGTCTCGTACACGTGTTCGATCGAACGCATGATCGATCCGCTTCTGTCGGACCCGCCTCGTAGAAAGTCCCACGAGCCAGCCGGACAGATCCGAAGACAGATTCATAGACCGGCCCCGTCCGCTTCCCCCGGAGGTCACCATGAGCACGATCAGCATCGCCCCCCGTATCGCCGCCGCCCCGCGCCGCCGTCCCGTGGCGACCCGCAGTCAGGTGCGGCTGACCCGCCGCGGGCGGCTGGTGGTGCTCGCGCTGGCGCTCGGCGTCGTGGCC
>NZ_SSXI01000227.1:0-21293 GCF_004803405.1 Nocardioides sp.
CAGCTGGCGCAGCGGCGCTCCGCCGGGGCCGGCGTTGAGGTCGCCGCCGAAGACGGTGGGCCGCGGGTCCTTGGCGAGCTGTCGGACGCTGGCCCTGGCCTGCGCGACCCGGGCCAGGGTCGAGCCGTGGTCGAAGTGCGTCGAGTACACGCTGACCTCGGTGCCCTCGACGTTCAGCACGGCATGGAGCAGGCCGCGCTGCTCCCGGCCGCCGGCCCGCGGAAGCAGGATGTTCTGCCAGTCGACGACCTCGTACGTCGACAGGATCGCGTTCCCGATCGGTCCGGTACCCCGACTGGAGTGGTTGCCGCCGTACACCCACGTCATCCCGGTCGCCTTGCCGAGCACCGCTGCCTGGCGCTGGAAGCCGCTGCGCGCCCGGCCGTCGTCGACCTCCTGGAGCAGGACCACGTCCGGTTTCCAGGCGCTGATCTCCCGCGCGATCCGGGCGAGGTCGACCCGCTCGCCGGGCCCACGTGCGCCGTGCATGTTGAAGCTCAGCACCGTGATCGGGTGCGTGAGCGCGATATCGGGACACAGCGACGAGGGGATGTCGGTGGGCACCGGCGGCAGCAGGCTCTCGTCCGCGCTGGGGGTGTAGTCCGACGGGGGCGCGGAGCGGACTGTGGTCGCGCCGCTGACCAGCGGAGCCGGCTTCGGGGGGCCCTGCGCGTCCTGGAGCACGAACACGATTGCCACCACGATGAGGACGACGACCGCGGCCGCCACCGTGGCGACCTGGGCACCAGGGCTCGCCGCCGGAGCGGCCCGGGGCGGCGTCCTCCCCGTCGGCGGGTCCGGCTGCGCGTCCCCGGCGGACGCCTCGGTCGGCTCGCCCGCCCCCTCGTCGCTCACGGACCCATTCAACCGGGTCGGCGAGCGACTCGGGTCCAGATCAGCTCTCGGCCTCCACCTTGATCCGCTCGAGGGTCTGACGCATGCCCTCGCGCAGCTTCCGGGTGAACTCCTCCTGGCCGCCGAGAGCGACGTTGACCAGCCTGGTCGAGATCTCGGAGACGCCGTCGGGTGCCTCGCGGCGCTGGACGACCCTGGTGCCGCCTGTGTCGGTCGGCTCGAGCCGGAACGACCAGACCGTCTTGTTCTCCTTGATCCGGAACGCGATCTCGCGCTCGGGCACGAAGCGGACGACCTTGCCGTTGGTCGGCCAGAACAACAGCTTGTCGCGGTTGACGTTGGTGAACCTCGCGCCCTCCCTGACGGCGCCGCCCTTCACCTTCGACCGGACCACCTGTGGGCTCCAGCGCGCCATCGCGGGGATGTCGGAGACCAGCGACCACACCTTGGCGGGCGGAGCGGCGATCTCGATGGAGTCCTCGAGGAGGTAGTCCTGCGTCTCGGTCATGGTGGAACCCTTCGGACGGCGGCGTCGGATCCCCGGACGCTACCGGCAAGTAGCAGACCGGCGGTATGTGACCGTCGCCACTTCGCCGGTCAGGACCGGGCGGCCCACCACTCCCGGAGCACCGTCGTGGCCTGCTCCTCCGACATCGGTCCGTGGTCGAGGCGCTGCTCGAGGAGGTACTTGTAGGCCTCGCCCACCTCGCGGCCCGGCGGGATGCCCAGGATCTCCATGATCTGGTTCCCGTCGAGGTCGGGGCGGATGGAGGCGAGCTCCTCCTCCTCGGACAGCCGCTCGATCCGGGCCTCGAGCTCGTCGTAGGTACGACGGAGCCGCTCGGCCTTCTTGCGGTTCCGGGTCGTGCAGTCGGCTCGGGTCAGCACGTGGAGACGTTCCAGCTCCTCGCCGGCGTCACGGACGTAACGCCGCACCGCCGCGTCGGTCCACTCGCCGGACCCGTAGCCGTGGAACCGCAGGTGCAGCTCGACCAGCTTGCTGACTGCCTCGATCTGGCCGCCCGAGAACCGCAGCGCCTGCATCCGCTTGCGGGTGAGCTTCGCGCCGACCACGTCGTGGTGGTGGAAGGTCACGGTGCCGTCGCCCTGGAACCTACGGGTGCGCGGCTTGCCCACGTCGTGCATCAGGGCGGCGAACCGGGAGACGAAGTCGGGCGCCTCGACGCCACCGCGCTCGGCCAGCCGGGGCTCCAGGTCGATCGCCTGCTCCAGCACCGTCAGGGTGTGCTCGTAGACGTCCTTGTGGCGGTGGTGCTCGTCCCGCTCCAGCTTCAGCGCCGGCAGCTCCGGCAGGACGTGGTCGGCGAGCCCGGTCTCCACCAGCAGGGTCAAACCGAGCCGGGGGAAGGGCGCGCAGATCAGCTTGACCAGCTCGTCGCGGACCCGCTCCGCGGAGACGATCGCGATCCGGTCGGCCATTCCGGTCATCGCGCGAACCACGTCGCGGTCCACCGTGAAACCGAGCTGCGCGGCGAACCGAGCGGCTCGCATCATCCGCAGCGGGTCGTCGGAGAAGGAGTCCTCGGGCCTGCCTGGCGTGCGCAGCACTCGATGGGCGAGATCCATCACGCCGCCGTACGGGTCGACGATCTCGCGCCCCGGGACCCGCACCGCCATCGCGTTCACTGTGAAGTCGCGTCGCCCCAGGTCGCCGACCAGCGTGTCGCCGTAGCTCACCTCGGGCTTGCGGCTGTCGGGGTTGTAGGCGTCGGACCGGTAGGTGGTCACCTCGACCACCCAGTCGCCCTTGCGGCAGCCGATGGTTCCGAACTGACGGCCCATGTCCCACCACGCGTCACCCCATGCGCGAAGGATCTTCTCGGTCACCTCCGGAGCAGCGGACGTGGCGAAGTCGAGGTCGTTCGAGCGACGGCCCAGCATCGCGTCCCGGACCGGGCCCCCGACCAGGGCGAGCTCGTGGCCGGCCTTCTCGAACAGGCCGCCCAGTACGTCGACCACCGGGGCGATCCGGTCCAGCTCCGCGGTCACCGCGCGCTGCACGTCGACCAGCCGAAGTGGCTCGCCCGGCGCCGGCAGGTCCGGGAGGCTCGCGGGCGGGTCGGTCACGGCGGTCGAGTCTAGGGCGTGGGTCCCGCACCCACGCCCTGGGGCGCAGTGACGCCGACCCCGCTCGGGAGCGGGTCCGCAGGTTCACAGGTGTCGCCACTACCCTCGGAGCGTGGTCCACCGCCCGTCATTCCTGCCTGCCCTCGCGGGTGTGGTGACGAGCGTGGTGCTGACCGGCGTCGTCCTGGGCGGCCCCGCGGCGGGCTCCCCGGACGCCGAGCCGGTCGGACAGCGGGCCTCGGCGGTCGCGGCGCAGGGCTCCGCCGACGCCGGTGCACCGCGGAGTCGACAGGCGCCGGACGAGGAGTACGACGCCCCGCTGCACATCACGATCGACGAGCTGACGCCCGGGGCACTGCCCCGGCGCGGACCGCTCGTCGTGCGCGGCACCGTCACCAACGCCGACCTCGACGGCTGGCAGGGGATCAGTCTCTACCCGATGATCAACGGCGCCCACTGCACCGGCTGCGCCGCCGTGATGACGACCTCCGCGGAGCTGAAGGTCGCCGCTGAGAGCGATCCGGAGAGCCCGGTGGGTGAGCGGATCTGCACCTCGATCACCGCCGCCTGCTCGGGCGTGGTCCAGACCATCCAGTCCCTGGCGCCCGGCGCGACGGCCCGCTACACGATGAAGATCCCCCAGGCCGTGCTCCGCGCAGAGCTGCCGAAGCCGACGGCCGGCGTCTACTGGTTCGGCGTGCACGCCTCCGGCGAGAGCGCCTCGACACCACGCGACCACCTGGCCGACGGCCGGGCGCGGACCTTCCTGCCCTACGTACCTGAGCGCTCCGCCGAGGTCGTCGACACCGCGGTCGTGCTGCCGCTCCGCGGCCGGATCGCCTACACGGCCGACGGGCAGCTGGGCCGCACCGCCCGCTGGCAGCGAGCGCTCTCATCCTCCGGCGACCTCGGTGGCCCACTTGCCTTCGGTGCTGCCAGCGGTGACCAGCCGGTCACCTGGCTGGTCGACCCGGCGCTGCCCGACGCCGTCCGGCACCTCGCACGCGGCAACACCCCCCGCGAGATCGAGGCGGTCCCCCAGGAGCCTGACGAGCCCAGCCCGACCGAGGACGACACCGGTACCGGGGATGACGACAGCGCGGGTGCCGCCGCCGACGACGGCGCGGAGCCGGCCGACGGAGGTCCGCTGGCCCGCGCGGCGGACAGCTGGCTGCGACGGGCCGAGGTCGTGCTGGGCAGCGACCGCGTCGCGACGCTGCCCTACGGCGACCCGGACGTCGCCGCCGCGGCGACCAGCCTCCCTGACCTCTACGACACCGCCCGCGAGCACCCCGGCAGCGTCCTCACCGCCTGGAACGTGAAGGGCACCCCGGTCGTCGCCCCGCCCACCGGCTACCTCGACCAGACCGGCATCGAGAGCGTGTCGGACGGCGCGGTCGTGGTGCTCGGCGACCAGATGTTCCCCGAGGAGGCCTACCCCACCGGCCCGCCCGCCACCGGGATGGTGGACGACCACCCGGTGGTCGTCAGCACGACCGGCGCTGCCGAGGGCGGACCCGGGCCGGACTCTCGGCTCTCCCCGGTCGCCCTGCGCCAGCGGATCCTCAGCGAGGCCGCCGTCCGCCTGTCGCGGTCCGGCGGCGACGCCGCACCGCAGCCGCTCGTGGTGCTGCTGCCGACCAGCGTCGCCCCCGCCGGCGCCTCCGAGTTCTGGCAGGGACTCGACGTCAGCTGGCTCCGCCTCACCGACCTCGACGCCGTGGCCGACCAGGCCGACGGGGTGCTCGGCGGCGAGGGCGCCGAGGCCCGGCAGATCGACCCCGCCACCCTGGACTACCCCGAGGACCAGGAGCTGCTCGAGGTCGACAGCAGCGTCCTGGTGGAGCTGGGCCGCCTGGTCCGCGCCTCCCGATCGCTGCAGAGCATCCTCGGCGACCAGTACCGCATCGCCGGCCAGCTCCTCGACGAGGCGCTCACGGGGGCGTCGTACTCGCTCCGCGCGGATCCGCGGGCCGGGCTCCGGCTGGCCCGCACCCGCGGCTGGGTCGAGGACCAGCTGGCACAGCTCAGCGTCGACGCTCCGCGCGGCGTCACGCTCTCGGGCACGTCCGGCAGCTTCAACGTCGCGGTCCGCAACACCCTCGACTACCCGGTGTCCGTCCGCATCGAGGCGACCACCGACCAGGGCGCCGAGATCGGCGTCGCCAACCCGATCGTGCTGGCCGCCAACAGCCGGTCCTCGGTACCGATCGAGGCGACCATGACGAGCGCGGGAGTCCACAACGTGACCCTCCGGCTCACCGACCTGGAGGGCAACCCGATCGGCGCCGACGACGAGCTGCCGATCCGGTCCGGCCAGGTGGGCGTCGTGATCTGGGCGATCATCGGGACGGGCGTCGGCATCCTGTTCGTGGCGATCGGAATCCGGCTGTTCCGCCGGATCCGCGCGCACCGACACGGTGGCGAGGAGTCCGGTGACGCCGGCGACGGCACCGCGGGGGACGGGGCCCGGTCGGCGGAGACCGAGGACGCGGGGGCTCCGTGAGCGCGGACCCGGGAGCTGCCTCGACCGATCAGAAGCGAATCCTGGCCAGCACCGCGGTGATGGCAGCGGGCACCGTCGTCTCGCGGTTCAGCGGCTTCATCCGCTCCACGCTGCTCGCCGCCGCGCTCGGCATCTCGCTGCACGCCGACCTCTTCACCGTCGCCAACACCGTCCCGAACATGCTCTACATCCTCCTCGTCGGAGGCGTCTTCAACGCGGTCCTGGTGCCCCAGCTGATCAGGTCGATGAAGAACGACGCGGACGGCGGCGCGGCCTACCTCGACCGTGTCGTCACCCTCGCCGTGTGCTTCCTGGCGCTGGTCACCGTGCTGCTGGTGGTGGCTGCGCCGTGGGTGATGCAGGTGGTGCTCAGCTCCGAGTTCGACGACCCCGCGCTCGCCGAGCAGCGGCAGTCGGCGATCGACTTCGCCCGGTTCTGCCTGCCGCAGGTCTTCTTCTACGGGATGTTCGTGCTGGTCGGCCAGATCCTCAACGCCCGCGGCCGGTTCGGCCCGATGATGTGGGCGCCGATCGCCAACAACGTCATCTCGGTCGGGGTGCTGGTCGCCTATCTGCTGACCTTCGGCCCGGCGACCGACGCGGAGGAGTTCGGTCCGTTCACCCCGGGCCAGGAGGCCCTGCTGGGCATCGGCTCGACCGTCGGCATCGCGGCGCAGCTGCTGATCCTGGTGCCCTACCTGCGCGCCGCGGGCGTTCGCTACCGGCCACGCTTCGACTTCCGTGGTGTCGGTCTCGGGCACACCATGCGGCTCGCGATCTGGACCGTGCTGTTCGTGATCGTCAACCAGGTGGCCTACGTCGTGGTCGTGCGGATCGCCTCCGGCGGCACCGCGTCCGCCGGTGACGGCACCGGCATCACGATCTACTCCAGCGCAATGCTCGCGGTGATGGTGCCGCACTCCATCATCACCGTCTCGCTGGCGACGGCGATCCTGCCTCGGCTCTCGGCGTCCGCGGCCGCGAACGACCTGCGTGGACTCGCGCACACGCTCGGCAGCACGATCCGAACGGCACTGGCCGTCGTCGTACCGTTCGCCGCGCTGTTGCCGGTCATCGCCCTGCCGCTGGCGCAGGTGCTGTGGGGCCACGGCGCGACGGCGGACGTCTACCAGCGGTTCGAGCCGACGATGGCGCTGTTCGGCGTCGGCGTCGTCGTATTCACCGTGCACTACTTGGTGCTGCGCGGGTTCTACGCGCTCGAGCTCAACCGCACCGTCTTCTTCGTCCAGTGCGCCATCGCCGGCGTCAACATCACGCTGGCCACGGTCCTGGCCGCGCAGGTCGAACCGAACGACATCTCGCCGATGCTGGTGGTCGCCTACTCGGGTGCCTACGCGGTCGGGGCGACGATCTCGGCCACGCTGCTCGCCCGCAGGCTGCGGGCCGCCGGTGCCACCGGCGGCGCGCGGACCTGGGCCGGCTTCGTGCTGCGGCTCGTCGTGGCGGCGGCGGTGGGGTGGGCGATGGCGTCGTTCCTCGACCTGGTCGTCACCGACACCATCGCCGAGCTCACCGACGAACCGGCCTGGCCCTGGGCCGCCATGCGGGTCGCCATCGTCAGCGCCGGCGCCGCTGGTGCTTACCTTGCGGTGGCCCGGCTGCTGCGGATCACCGAGGTCACGTCCGTCATCGGCACGATCACCGCGAGGCTCCGACGAGGGTGACGCCGTCGGCCTACGATGGCAGCGAACCAGAGAGGACTGGGGTGGGGACGTCGACGCGGCCGGGGGACGTGATGGCCGGCCGGTACCGGTTGATCGACCTGCTGAGCGAGAGCGGCGGCGGGCGATTCTGGCGTGCCCGCGACGCGATCCTCGAGCGCTTCGTCGCCCTGCACGTGATCCCGGAGGACGACCCGCGTGCTCCGTTGCTCGTCGAGGCGGCGCGGACCTCCGCGACGGTGCTCGACTCGCGCATCCTGCGGGTCCTCGACGCCGCCACTGAGGACGGTCGCTGCTTCGTCGTCAACGAGTGGGGCACCGGGATCTCGCTCGACATCCTGGTCACCCATGCGGGGCCCCTCGGTCCGCGGCGTGCAGCATGGCTGGTCGCGGACGTGGCCGGCGCGATCACGACGGCGCATGCGGCCGGCGTCGCCCACGGCCGGCTCAATCCCGAGAACGTGCTCATCGACTCGTTCGGCTCCGTGCGGCTGATCGGCCTGTGCGTCGACGCCGCCCTCCACGGGCTGCCGCCGGGCGACATCGACAACGACGTCGAGGACCTCGGCGGACTGCTCTACTGCGCGCTGACCGGCACCTGGCCGGGACCGTCCGGCTCGATCGTGCCCGCGGCCCCGAGGGAGAACGACGAGTTCCTCAGCCCGCGTCAGGTGCGGGCCGGCGTGCCGAAGCCGCTCGACGCGCTGTGGCGGGAGTTCGACTGCACCGGCAACCACGGCCGACGACGCTGGCGCGACTCGGACCACCCCGACGTCAGCTCGGCCCGAGCGGTCGCCGCCGAGCTGCTGGCATTCGTCGGAGATCCCACTGGGATGCCCGAGGCGCTCGCCCAGTCCATCCCGCCGATCAACGTGCTGCGTCCCGTCTGGCTGCCGGCCGTGGCCGACCCGCTGCCCCATGACGACGGGTCCCGCGACGACCTGCCGGTCGTCACGCCGGGCGGTGGGGGCGGCGGGACGAGCGTCCCTGACGACACTGACGTCCCTGACGACACTGGCGACACTGACGACACTGACGACGCCGACACCGACCAGCAGGAGGCGGTGACCACGACCTCGGTCCACGGCAGCGCGGAGCCCGGGACGGACTCGAACGACCCGCCGATCCCGCTGGTCGCCGAGCTTCCGACGGAGCCGGGGATGCCGGTGTTCGGCGACGACGAGGACGTCGCGTGGCTGCGCACCCGCAGCACGCCGCCCCCGCCGCCGCCGCCGTTCGAGGACCCACCGGAACGCGAGCTGTTCGCGCCGGATCCCCCGGACGGGAGCCCGGTACGACGTCCCCGGCCCGGCGTCGTACCCCCCGAGGAGCCGCGTTCGTTCGCCGACGCCCTCGGGTCGTCGAGCGGGGCGCCGAACGGCTTCTGGCCCTGGGACACCGACCCCGGCAGCCTGACGGACGACACCGGCAGCAGCGAGGCGGTCCCGGGGCGGAGCTGGCTCCGCCTGGCGATGGCCGTCGCCCTGGCCCTCCTGCTGCTGATGGCCGTCGCGGTCGCGTTCAACCTCGGCCGCGGGCGCACCGTGCTCGGCGGCCAGCCGGATCCCGACCCGACAACCAGTCCGTCCGCCTCCCCGGCGGTCCAGGCCGCCGTGCTGCGCGGCGTGACGGCGACCGACTTCGACCCGCTCGGCGACGGGGAGGAGCACCGCGGCGAGGTCGGCAACCTCGTCGACGGCGACCCGGCCACCTCGTGGAGCACCCAGACCTACCTCGACCAGCTCGGCCCCCCGCCTGGGCTCAAGACCGGCGTCGGTCTGATCCTGGACCTCGGCGAGCCGCGGGAGGTCAGCGCGGTCGAGGTGAGGGCCGGCGAGGGCAGGACCGCGCTCGTCCTCTATGTGGTCGACGCGGCACCGACCGCGGCACCGACCGGCACCCCCGTCGCCACGGCGGACGGCAGCGGACGGCTCGCCCTGGTGCCCGAAGCGTCGGGCGGCGACCCGGCGTCCGTGGTGGGCCGCTACCTTGTGCTCTGGTTGACGTCCCTGCCGGAAGTCGCAGGTGACTTCCGCGCCGAGCTGTCGGAGGTGGTGGTTCGTGGGCGTTGAGAGGCACCCCCCCTCCGGCCTCTCCGACCCGGAGCTGCTCGCCGCCCACGTGGCAGGCGACGCCGAGGCGTTCGGGACCCTGTTCCAACGGCACCGCGATCGGCTCTGGGCGGTCGCGCTGCGGACCTGCAGCGATCCCGAGACCGCCGCCGACGGCCTCCAGGACGGCCTGATCGCGGCCTTCCGCCGCGCCGAGTCCTTCCGCGGTGACGCGGCCGTGACCACCTGGCTGCATCGGATCGTCGTCAACGCCTGCCTCGACCGCCTGCGCTCGCAGAAGGTGCGCCGCGCGGACCCGCTCCCCGAGGACATCGACGAGCCCGACCGGCGCGCGCGTGAGACGGCTGCGCGCCCCGGCGAGGCCTCCGACCCTGCTGAGCACGGGCTGGTCCTCGAACGACGCCGGCAGGTGCGGGCCGCGCTCGCCGCCCTGCCCATCGAGCAGCGGGCCGCGGTCGTGCTCGTCGACATGGAGGGCTACTCGGTCGCGGAGGTCGCGCAGATCCTGGACTGCGCCGAGGGCACGGTGAAGAGCCGGTGCTCGCGGGGTCGCGCGCGGCTCGCCGTACTGCTCCGGGAGGTGCTTGCCGACGACGTCCCGCCGCCTCGGCTGCCCGCGAACGAGCGGAACCCCGGTGCGGAGCCGGACGTCGGACCCCTGTCCGCCCGCGGACCGCCACCGGCGGCCACCACCCCGGCCGCCGACTGAGCACACTCGAAACCCAGGATCCTGATGACCGACAGCCCCGAGCACGACCCGCCGCTCACCCCCTCGCAGGAGGCGGCCGTCCGGCGTGCGCTCGCGGAGGCCGGCGGCCCCGAGCCACTGCCCGACGACGTCGCCGACCGTCTCGACAAGGTGATCGCCGGACTCGCCGCCGAGCGTGCCGGGTCCGCGACGGTCGTCGCGGAGTCGATGCACCCGGAGAGCCGTGGCGTCATCGTGCCGCTCGACCCTGCCGCTCGGCGCCGTCGTGCCCGAGTGCGGGTCCTGCTCGCGGGCGCGGCAGCCGTCGTGGCCGTCGCTGCCGGTGCCGGGATCCTGCGGGACAGCGACACGGCTGACATGAGCACCGCCGGCGACAGCGGGCTGGCGCGCAGCGACGACGCCGCGGAGAAGGGCGAGACCCTCAACGGCTCGCGAGGTGAGGCGGCCGAGGAGCCGACCGCTGCCACGCCGGAGGACCAACGCGGTGCGGAGGGTCCCGAGGGCTACGAGGGGACCGCGCCCGAGAGGCTCCTGACCGACGAGCCGCTGCGCAAGGTCCGCGCCAACCGCCTGCGGGCCGACCTCGTCGCGATCCAGCACGCGAGCCTGCCGCACCCCGCGACCGCCGACTACAGCCGGACCACGCTCACCGCGCCGGCCAGCTTCATGTGCGAGGACGCCGACTACGGCCGCGGCTACCTCGTCGGGGTCGAGTACGACGCCCGACCGGCCCTGGTCGCCTTCCGCAAGCCCGTCGGATCCACTCAGGTGGCCGAGGTCCTCGTGTGCGGCACCGGTGACGTGCTCCACTCCACCACCCTGAGGGCGCTCGACTGAGCCGGTGCTCGCCCGGCCCCGACGTCCGGTGTGACCGAGTCGGCTGCAGGTCGGGAATCGGGCGGCCTACGATCGGGTTTCCGTAAGTACGCTGCAGTCCCGCACTGCGTCCACCAGCCTGGGAGTCCCATGTCCGAGTCCGCCGCGGCCACCACCGCGCCCCGCAACGTGATCATCATCGGGTCCGGCCCGGCCGGCTACACCGCGGCGATCTACAACGCCCGGGCCGCGCTGGAGCCCCTGGTCTTCGAGGGGTCCGTCACCGCCGGCGGTGCGTTGATGACCACCACCGAAGTGGAGAACTTCCCCGGGTTCCGCAACGGCATCCAGGGTCCGGACCTGATGGACGAGATGCGGGCGCAGGCCGAGCGGTTCGGCGCCGAGATCATCTCCGACGACATCGTCGAGGTCGACCTGACCGGTCCGGTCAAGGTGGTGAAGACCGCCACCGACACCTACACCGCCCGGTCGGTCGTCCTCGCGACCGGATCCGGCTACCGCAAGCTCGGCCTCCCCAACGAGGAGCGGCTCTCCGGCCGTGGCGTCTCCTACTGCGCCACCTGCGACGGGTTCTTCTTCCGCGAGCAGCACATCGCGGTCGTCGGCGGCGGCGACTCGGCGGTCGAGGAGGCCACGTTCCTCACCCGGTTCGGCTCGAAGGTGTCGCTGATCGTCCGCCGCGACGAGATGCGCGCCTCGAAGATCATGCAGGAGCGGGCCTTCGCCGACCCGAAGCTCGAGATCATCTGGAACTCCGTGGTGGACTCGATCAACGGCGAGGAGAGCCTCGAGTCGGTGACGCTGCGCGACACCGTCACCGGAGGCACGTCCGTGCTGCCGGCGACCGGGCTGTTCGTCGCGATCGGCCACGAGCCGCGCTCGGAGCTCCTGGTGGGCCAGGTCGACCTCGACGACAACGGCTACGTGCTCGTGCAGCCCGGCTCCACCGCGACCAACCTGCCCGGCGTGTTCGCCTCGGGGGACCTGGTCGACCACCGCTACCGCCAGGCGATCACGGCCGCCGGGAGCGGGTGCGCCGCGGCCCTCGACGCCGAGCGGTTCATCGCCGAGCTCGACCACGCGGCGGCGACGGCCTCCGCGCCCTCGGTCAACGCCTGACCCCTCGCGCGGCGGGAATGTCCCGACCGGGTCGTGGGTTCTGCTCCTAGACGTTTCGTTCACATACCAACCGAAGGATGGCCACCGTGGCTGACAACATCTCCGCCGTCACCGACGCCGAGTTCGAGGCGCAGGTCCTCAAGTCCGACAAGCCCGTCCTCGTCGACTTCTGGGCGGAGTGGTGCGGCCCCTGCCGTCAGGTCGCCCCGATCCTCGACGAGATCGCGGGCGCGCACGGCGACAAGGTGACCTTCTACAAGATGAACGTCGACGAGAACCCGGTCACCCCGGCGTCGTACCGCGTCACGGGCATTCCGACGATCAACGTCTACCACGGCGGCGAGGTCGTCAAGACCATCGTCGGCGCCCGCCCGAAGGCTGCGATCCTCAACGAGCTCAGCGAGTTCATCGGCTCCTGATCAGCCGCGGCAGCCCCTGACGGTCCACCCGTCAGGGGTTGTCGGCTTTTCGGGCCGCGGGGGTCGGCTTCCGGGCCGGACGTCGGACGGCGCCGACCAGCCGCTCCCACGCCGCCTCCACCTCGTCGCGCCAGGTGACGAGCGATCGCAGCTCCATCCGCATCCGCGGGGTGCTCGGGTGCGCTCGGTGGGTCTTGAACCCCACCCGCGCCAGGAACTCGGCGGGTACGACGCAGCCGGCGCCCGGCGCTCTCGTCACCGCTCCGAGGTCCGTGATCGCGAAGGCCTCGACCGCCCGGATCCCGTCGCGGCCGACCAGGTCGCGCGCCATCCCCTGGACGAGCAGTCGGCCGAGCCCCCCGCCGGTGTGCTGGGGATGGATCCAGGCAGTCGTGAGCAGCACGGCGTCGGGGGAGACCGGCGCGGTCGGGAAGGCCGCCACGCCGGGGACGAACGCGGCCGGCGCGTAGGTCAGGTAGCCGACCGGTCGACCCTCGACGATCACCACCCGCCCGCAGGACCCCCACTCGCGGAGCACCTCCGAGACCCACGCCTCCTTCTCCCGGACGCGCTCGTCGGGGTCGAGCCGGTCGCGGTGCACGGGATCGCGCTCCCAGAACAGGCACGAGCGACAGGGCGCGGCGAGCGCCTCGAGGTGGTCCAGCGTCAGCGGCACGGTCGAGCGGGCCATCGCAAGCCTCCGGTGTGGTCTCCTGTCCGATCGTAGGTCTGAAACTCGATGGCGGGCACCTGCGAGAATGGCTCGGTGCGCAAAATCCGCCAGAGCAAGAAGCTTCGCAATGTCCGGTACGACGTCCGTGGACCGATCCTCGTCGAGGCGCATCGCCTGGAGGCCGAGGGACACCGGATCCTGAAGCTGAACATCGGCAACCCGGCCCCGTTCGGCTTCGAGGCTCCCGAGGCGATCCTGGCCGACGTGATCCACCACCTGCCGGAGGCGCAGGGCTACAGCGACTCCCGCGGGATCTACTCGGCGCGCACCGCCGTGGCGCAGTACTACCAGTCCCGTGGCCTCAAGGAGGTCGAGGTCGAGGACGTCTTCATCGGCAACGGCGTCTCGGAGCTGATCTCGATGGTGCTGCAGGCGTTCGTCGACGATGGCAACGAGGTGCTGGTGCCGGCCCCGGACTACCCGCTGTGGACCGGCGCCGTCTCGCTGTCCGGCGGGACCCCTGTCCACTACCGGTGCGACGAGGCCGACGACTGGATGCCCGACCTCGAGGACATCGAGTCCAAGATCACCGAGAACACCCATGCGCTGGTGATCATCAACCCCAACAACCCCACCGGCGCGGTCTACAGCAAGGAGACGGTGGAGAAGCTGGTCGACATCGCGCGCCGGCACCAGCTCGTGGTGTTCGCCGACGAGATCTACGAGAAGATCCTGTTCGACGACGCCGTGCACCACCACGCCGCAGCCGCAGCGGGCAGCGACGTGCTGTGCCTGACCTTCAGCGGGCTCTCGAAGGCCTACCGGGTCTGCGGCTACCGCGCGGGCTGGGTGATGATCTCCGGCCCCAAGGAGATCGCCGAGGAGTTCCTCGAGGGCCTCACCCTGGTCGCCAACATGCGGATGTGCGCGAACGTCCCGGCCCAGCATGCGATCCAGACGGCGCTGGGCGGCTACCAGTCGATCAACGAGCTGATCGTGCCCGGCGGGCGGTTCTACGAGCAGTCGATGCTCGCCGACCGGCTCCTCAACGAGATCCCGGGCGTCTCCTCCGTGCGCCCGCGCGGCGCGCTCTACTGCTTCCCGAGGCTCGACCCGGAGGTCTACCCGATCGACGACGACGAGCACTTCGTGCTCGAGCTGCTGCGCGCGAAGAAGATCCTGGTCACCCACGGGACCGGCTTCAACTGGCCCGAGCCCGACCACTTCCGACTGGTGACCCTTCCTGACGTGGACGTGCTCGAGGAGGCCATCGGCCGGATCGCGGAGTTCCTCGCCACGAGGCGCTGAGCGGGCCCTGCAAGACTGGTCTCCGACCGCTTCACCGCTCCGAGAGGCCACGATGCTCGACATCACCTACCCGCCCGTCATCGTCACCGCCAAGCTGGCGTTCCGGATCCTGGGTCAGCGGTTCCAGCTCTCGGGGACCGAGAACGTGCCCCGCAAGGGCGGCGCCCTGCTCGCGATCAACCACACCGGCTACGTCGACTTCATCTACGCCGGCCTCGGCGCGCACCCGTCGAAGCGGCTGGTGCGGTTCATGATCAAACGCGAGATGATGGAGAAGCCGGGCGTCGGCCACCTGCTGCGCTCCTTCCACCACATCAGCGTGGACCGCGGAGCGGGCGTGCAGTCGATGCGGGATGCGCTGGAGTACCTCAAGGCCGGCGAGGTGGTGGGCATCTACCCCGAGGCCACGATCTCGCGCTCCTTCGAGATCAAGGACCTCAAGACCGGTGCGGTCCGGATCGCGGCCGAGGCGGGCGTCCCGCTGATCCCGGTGATCGTCTGGGGCTCCCACCGGCTGATGACCAAGGGACACCCCCGGGACTTCTCCCGCTCCCGCAAGACGATCGCCATCAAGGTGGGCGAGCCGATGTACCCGACGGGTGAGAACCCCGCGGCGGAGACGGCCGAGCTGCGGGCAGCGATGGTGAGGATGCTCGACGAGGTGATCGCCGACTACCCGGCCGAGGAGCAGCCTCCCGGCGCCTGGTGGCTCCCCGCGCGGCTCGGCGGCTCGGCGCCCACCCCCGAGGAGGCCAAACGCCTCGAGCGGGAGGAGCGCGCGGCCCGCGCCGCACGGAAGGCCGCCCGTAAGGACGACTGATCGGGCGTCGTACGGCGCCTTGTAGCCTCGCCGGAATGAGACTCAGCTCCGCCCTGGCCGCGGCGACGCTCGCCCTGGCCCTGACCGCCTGCGCCGACTCCGAGCAGCGCACCGAGGACGCCGCGCCCGGGTCGGAGTCGCCGACCTCCGACGCACCCGCGACTCCTACGGACGTCGGCGGGTCGGAGCGGACGTCCTCCGCCGAGCCCTCGATCGGAGCAGAGCCGGCAGACGGCCAGCGGGTCACCACGGCCGCCCTGACGATGCAGCTACCCGCGGAGGCGACCTGGGAGGTGCCTCCGCCGGTCGACCGCGGCGGCGCCAGCCTGACCCAGGCCGCCCACATCGACGGATCGGACCAGTGGCTCGTCGCCGTCCTGGAGGACGAGCCGGCGCTCTCGCGCGAGGAGCTCGCCGCGGGATCGCTGCGGGGCGCGAAGGCCCAGTACCGCCGGGCGAAGCGGGGACCCGAGCGCACCGTCGACGGTGAGCCGGCGTTCGTCATCGAAGCGCAGCGACCGGTCGGCGCGACCGGGGTCCAGGCCGACGACTTCTACTACGAGGTCGGCGTCGCGCTCACCGATCGCTGGGTGACGGTCGGCTTCCGCTCGCCCGAGGACGGCCCGACGAGCCGCGCCTGGATCGAGGCGACGCTCGCCAGCATCAGCTGGCAATGATGTCGCCGAGACGACATATCGGTTTGTCGACTTACCGACTTGTCGACTTATCGACCTGTCGCCACGTCGACAAACCACTTCCCGGTGTGGCCCCAGGGTTCGATGGGGCCCGTGTGACCGGAGGGGCGCTCAGATCGGGCGGTCCGCGCGGTTGCGCGGGTCGATCAGGTCCACGATCCGCTGCAGATCGCCGGTGTTGGCGAACTCGATCGTGATCTTGCCCTTGGACTTCCCGAGGTCGACCTTGACCCGCGTCTCCAGGCGATCGGCCAGCCGGTCGGAGAGCTCGGTCAGGCCGGGCGCCTTGGGACGCGCGCGTGGGGTGCGATGGGTCGCTCCACCCACGTCCCCGACGGCGACGATCTCCTCCAGGCCTCGGACCGAGATGCCCTCGGCGACCACGCGCTGCGCGAGGCGGTCCTGGACCTCGGGCTCAGTCACCGCAAGGAGGGCACGGGCGTGGCCGGCGGACAGCACGCCGGCCGCGACCCGACGCTGAACCGCGGGAGAGAGCTTGAGGAGCCGCAGCGTGTTGCTGATCTGCGGACGGGACCGACCGATCCGCTGCGCCAACTGGTCATGGGTGCAGCCGAAGTCCTCGAGCAGCTGGTTGTAGGCCGCGGCCTCCTCGAGAGGGTTGAGGTCGCTGCGGTGGAGGTTCTCCAGCAGCGCGTCGCGCAGCATGTCGGTGTCGTCGGTCTCGCGGACGATCGCCGGGATGGTGTCCAGGCCGGCCTGCTGCGTGGCGCGCCAGCGCCGCTCGCCCATGACCAGCTCGTAGCTCTCCGGCCCCGTCCTGCGGACCACGACCGGCTGGAGCAGCCCGATCTCCTTGATCGAGTGGACCAGCTCGGCCATCGCCTCCTCGTCGAAGACGGTGCGCGGGTTGACGGCGTTCGGCTTGACCTGCGCGACCGGAATCTCGGCGAAGAAGGCCCCGTCGACCGGCGCCAGAGTCGAATCTTCGATCTGAGGGCCTGAACTCGAGTCGACGGGCTCGGGGTCCGGGAAGGTGCTGGCAGGCGCTCCAGCGGAAAGGTCCGGATCCTGAACGTCTGAGTTGACAGGCGCGGCCGTTGGAATTAGGGATCCGAGGCCGCGCCCGAGCCCGCGTCGGGGTGCACCACCACTCATGCGGGGCCCCTGGTCGCTACGGAGCGAAGCGAGCCTTCGAACGAGGTTGTCATGCCAGGGCCCCTCTCGTGACGATCTCACGCGCCGCTTCCAGATAGCTGAGGGCGCCTGGTGAACCCGGATCGTAGGTCATCACGGTCTGTCCGTAGGAAGGCGCCTCCGAGACCCGCACCGAGCGGGGGATCGCGGTCTTCAGCACCTGGTCGCCGAAGTGCTCCCGCACCTCATGGGCGACGCCGGCGGCCAGACGGGTCCGGGCGTCGTACATCGTCAGCACGATGGTGGAGACCGCGAGGTCCGGGTTCAGGTGCGCACGCACCATGTCGACCGTGGAGAGCAGCTGACCGAGACCCTCGAGCGCGTAGTACTCCGCCTGGATCGGGATCAGCATCTCCGCGCCCGCGACCAGCGCGTTGAGCGTCAGCAGCCCGAGCGAGGGCGGGCAGTCGACGAAGACGTAGTCGAAGCGCTCCTCGCCGACCGTCTCCGCGGATCCGATCCGAGGGTGTGCGTCGATCGCCTTCTTCAGCCGCTGCTCGCGAGCCACGACGCTCACCAGCTCGATCTCGGCGCCGGCCAGGTCGATCGTGGCCGGGACGACCCAGAGGCCGGGAGCGTCCGGACACGGCTGGACGATGTCGGCGATCGCTGCGCCGTCGACCAGGAGCTCGTAGGTCGACGGGGTCCCGCGGTGGTGGTCGATGTTGAGCGCCGTCGACGCATTCCCCTGTGGGTCCAGGTCGATCACCAGGACACGCTGGCCGAGCTGGGTCAGTGCGGCGGCGAGGTTGACCGTGGACGTGGTCTTCCCGACGCCGCCCTTCTGGTTGGCGACCACGAAGACCCGGGTCTCCGACGGTCGGCTGAGCTGCTCCTGGGGGATCCCGGCCCGGACCAGGACCGTAGCCTGCGCCGCCCGAGCGAGGGGAGTGAGGTCGTCCTCGTACGCAGCGGCTCGCTCGGCGAGCTGGGCCGCGGTCAGCGGGCCGGTGGACGCTCGGGGGGTTTCACGTGAAACGTCCGCCGACGGCCCCGGGTCGGTTTCACGTGAAACAGTCGGTGCCTCGCCGTGATGCATGGGTCCCGTCACTTCCGGTGCGGCCTGTGGAGAACTTCGGTCAACCTGTGGATGACCACGCTCAGGGTCGGCCTTCGGACCGGTGGAAAACTCGGAGTCCGGACTCGATGAGTCGCTCACGACTTCCTCCTCTTGTTCCGCGAACCGCCAGGGCGCGACGCCCGAGTGACGCCCCCCTTGCGGGACGGCGGCAACGATACCCGGGCCGGATCGGCCCAGGTGACCCGAACGACCCGGATCGGGTCGACGGCGAGCTCAGGGTCGAGGCCCGCGCCGAGCACCTCGATGCTCGGGGCGGCACAACCCAGCTTCTGACAGTACGACGACGCTGCCGCGATCTCGGCTTCCGCGCTCGCGCCCTTCATCGCCAGCAGCGCGCCCTCCGGCGCGACCAGCGGCATGCACCACGACACCAGTCCGTCCAGGGGCGCCACCGCCCGGGCGGTCACCACGTCGAACCACGCCTTGCCGTGCAGCGCGTCGGCCCGGCCACGCGTCACCGTGACGTTGTCGAGGCCCAGTTCGTCCACCACCTCCTCGAGGAAGGTCGTGCGGCGCAGCAGCGGCTCGATCAGGGTGATGTGCGCGTCGGGACGCGCGAGCGCGAGGACCAGTCCCGGCAGGCCGGCCCCGGACCCCACATCGGCCACCGCGGCGCCCGTCGGGAGCGCGGGAGCCAGCAGCCCGCAGTTGATCAGGTGGCGCTCCCAGAGCCGGGGCGCCTCGCGAGGGCCGATCAGCCCCCGGACCACGCCGTCGGTCGCGAGACGCGCGGCGTACCGGACCACCAGGTCGAGGCGCTCCTCGGGGAACACCGCGGCGGCCGCGGGCGGGGGAGAAGGCGACACCCCCGGGCCGTCCGGACCGGGGTCCGGCGACACCGGGGGCGTGGCCTCGTCGTCTTGTTTCACGTGAAACGTCGACGCGGAGACGATGCTCAGCCGTCCGCGGGCAGCACGACGACGTACCGCCGCGGCTCGACGCCGGCGGACTCCGAACGCAGGCCGGCTGCGGCGACCGCGTCGTGCACGATCTTCCGCTCGAACGGGGACATCGGGTCCAGGGACACAGGCTCGCCCGAGGCAGCCACCTCGGCCGCGGTCTCGGCGCCGAGCTTGGTCAGGCGAGCGCGCTTGTCCGCCCGGTAGCCCGAGATGTCGAGCATCAGCCGGGAGCGGTCGCCGGTCTCCCGGTAGACCGCGAGCCGGGTCAGCTCCTGGAGCGCCTCCAGCACCTTGCCGTCGGGCCCCACCAGCTGGGAGAGGTCGGCGCCGACGATCGACACCGCCGCGCGGTCGGCCTCCACGTCGATGTCGAGGTCGCCGTCGAGGTCGGCGATGTCCAGCAGCTCCTCGAGGTAGTCGGCGGCGATGTCGCCCTCCTGCTCGAGCCGCGCGATCCGCTCGGCGTCACCCTCAGCCGGAGCGTCAGCCTCCGTCGCGTCAGCCTCCGTCGTGGCGTCCTCGGTGGTCGTGGCGTCCTCGGTGGTCGTGGCGTCCTCGGTGGTCAGAGCCTCGGTCTCGCTCACTTCGTGTCTCCCTTGGTGTTGGTAGGCGCACTGGTACTGGTGCCGCCTGAGGTCTTCCTCCGCTGCGAGCGGGTCTGCCGCTTCGGCTGCTGCCGCGCGGCGGCCCGACGCTCGGCTCCGGTCTCGACCGCGGGGACCTCGGCAGCGTCGGCGCCCTCGTGGCCCTTCGCGTGCTTCTCGGGGTGCTTCGCGGCCTTGGCCTTGTCCCGCTCCTCCTTCGCCTTGAACGCGGGCGTCCCGGGCGCGGGGTTGTTGCGGATGACGTAGAACTGCTGGCACATCGTCCACAGGTTCGAGGTGGTCCAGTACAGGAGCACGCCGATCGGGAACGCGACGCCACCCAGGCCGAAGGCGACCGGGAGGATGTAGAGCAGCATCTTCTGCTGCTGGGCGTACGGGCCGGTCATCGCGTCCGCGGGCATGTTCTTGGCCATCAGCTGCCGCTGGGTGAAGAAGGTGGTCGCCGTCATCGCCAGCACCAGGACGAGCGCGACGGCCATGACCAGGCCGTGCGGGTCATCACCCCAGGTGCGCGAGCCCCAGAAGGAGTCCGCCAGCGGGATCTTGCCGAAGACGTCGGACTGGCCGAACTGGCGGGCGCGCTCCGCGTCGAGGAAGCCGTGTGCCTTGTTCTTCTTGGCAGCCTGGTCGAGCAGGCGGAACAGCGCGAAGAAGATCGGCATCTGCAGCAGGATCGGCATGCAGGAGGCGAACGGGTTCGTCCCGGCGTCCTTGTAGAGCTTCATCGTCTCTTCCGCGAGACGCTGCCGGTCGTGGCCGTACTTCTTCTGCAGCTCGCGCACCTTCGGCTGCAGCAGCTGCATGTTGCGGCTGGACTTGATCTGCTTGACGAACAGTGGGATCAGGGCCGCCCGGATGACCAGGGTGAGGCCGATGATCGACAGGGCCCAGGAGAGACCACCGTCGGGGTCCAGTCCGATCCGCGTGAACAGCTCGTGCCATCCGATCAGGACCGCCGAGATGACGTAGTACAGCGGCACCATGATGAAGTGGCCGATGTCACCGAAGATGCCCACTGATCAGGCTCCTTGATCTGGTCGAGTACCGCCGGCGGACGCCGTACGGGTGGAAACAGGGGAGTGGCCGCGGCGCTTGCGCGGGGGGACGTGGTCGACGCCGCCCGGCGACCACGGGTGGCAGCGGAGCAGCCGGCGTACGGCGAGCCAGGTGCCCTTGATCGCGCCATGCACCCGGAGTGCCTCGAGTGCGTAGGCCGAGCAGGACGGGTAGTAGCGACACGTGGGGCCCAGCAACGGGCTGATCAGGAGCTGGTAGCCCCGCACCAGGCCCATCAGCACCCACTTCACGACGCTTCCTCCGTCCCGCCGGTCACCCGTGCCAGACAGCGGTCCAGGTCCGCCGCGAGGTCCGCGTACGACGCCTCGGCGGAGGCCGACTGCGCCCGGACCACCAGCAGCGCGCCGGGGGGCAGCGCGCCGACCCGGCCGCGGACCACGTGCCGGAGCCGGCGCTTCACCCGGTTGCGGACCACCGAGGAGCCGACGGCCTTGCTGACCACGAAGCCCGCTCGCGCGGGAGTCGTACCGGAGCCAGACGTGCCGAGGACCTGCTGCTCGAGGGGGAGCAGCAGGTGGGTGACGACGGTGGGCGACCCGGCGCGGCGCCCCTGGCGACTGGCGGCCCGGAACGCGTCCGGGTCGGTCAGCCGATGGGGGCCGGGAAGCATGGTCAGCCCCACGGGTTCCGCTGGGCGGACGTCAGTCGCTCAGACATGCCGGCAGCGTGGCGGAAGGCGCCACCGGCGAG
>NZ_SSXI01000227.1:21402-87332 GCF_004803405.1 Nocardioides sp.
CTCTTGCGGCCCTTCGAGCGACGGTTCGCCAGGACAGCGCGACCGGCGCGGGTGCGCATCCGAAGTCGGAAGCCGTGCACCTTGTGACGGCGACGGTTGTTCGGCTGGTACGTGCGCTTGCTCACGATGGACCTCTCAGGTGCAATGTCGGGAAGGGCCCCCGGCAGCCCGACGCACACCCGATCACGGGCCTGCGCGGCTCGTCGGCCGGCACCGCGCAGCCACGATGAGACTCAGGAGTTGCTCGTCATGGACATGCGGCGCCGGTCGACACCGGACGACCAACAAACGGTACGCGCAGGCGTGATCGCGGGTCAAACCGGCGGACGCTCCGGGGACCTGGCGCGAGCATGTCCAAAACCTGTGGATAGCGTATTGATCCGGGACCGGCTCGGCGGTTAGGTTCGACCAATCCGGGTTTCCCCGCCGGTTCTGGAGCACCTGCGACATCGGGTGGCTGCAACGCGGCACCAACTCATCCGAATGTGGCGCTGACCTGCGCCGATACACGTACGGTGGGCTCCGGGACGGTCCTGGTCCCCCCATCACCCGTCGGATGATGGAAACGTTCACAACCTGTGGACAACCTTGTGGACCCCCAGACTGACCAGCGAGAGGTGAGGCGTGACCGGCACCCCGGAACAGCCCCAGAACGACCCCCAGGCGAGCCCGGGCGCAGACCCGGTCGACCCCCTCGAGGCCGCGACCGCCCGACTGGAGCGTGAATGGTCGGCCGTGGTCGGCGAGCTCCAGGCTCACCAGCGGGCGTGGCTCCAGGCGAGCAAGCCGGTCACCCTGCACGGTTCCACCGCGATCGTCGCGGTGCCCGACGACTTCACCCGCAAGCGGCTCGAGGGCCGGCTGCGCGGACAGCTCGAGGACGCCCTGACCGACCGCTTCGGACACGAGGTGCAGCTCGCGGTCACCGTCGACGGCACCCTGCGCCACGACGTCCCCTTCGACGCGCCCACCTCGTACGACACCGCGACGGTGTTCGAGGCACAGGGCGACATGTCGACAAATCAACATATCGATTCGTCGACGTTCGACGCCGCGCCGGCGCTCACGGTCCAGCCCGGACCGGACAGCGGTGGCTTCGAGGGCGCCGACATGGCGGCTGCCAGTGCCGCCGGACCCTCGGCCACCGGGGCTGGCGAGTCCCGGCTGAACCCGAAGTACACCTTCGAGACGTTCGTCATCGGATCGTCCAACCGGTTCCCGCACGCGGCGGCGGTCGCGGTGAGCGAAGCGCCCGGCAAGAGCTACAACCCGCTGCTGGTCTACGGGGAGTCCGGTCTCGGCAAGACCCACCTGCTCCACGCCATCGGACACTACGTCCGCACCATCTATGCCGGCAGCAAGGTGCGCTACGTCTCGAGCGAGGAGTTCACCAACGAGTTCATCAACGCGATCCGGGACGACCGGCAGGACCGGTTCAAGCGGAAGTACCGCGACGTGGACGTGCTCCTGATCGACGACATCCAGTTCCTGGAGGGCAAGACGCAGACCCAGGAGGAGTTCTTCCACACCTTCAACACCCTGCACAACGCGAACAAGCAGATCGTGCTCACCTCCGACCGCCCGCCGAAACGGCTGGAGGCGCTCGAGGACCGGCTGCGCAACCGGTTCGAGTGGGGCCTGATCACCGACGTCCAGCCGCCCGACCTGGAGACCCGGATCGCGATCCTTCGCAAGAAGGCGGCCATGGACCGACTCACGGCGCCCTCCGACGTGCTGGAGTTCATCGCGAGCAAGATCCAGACCAACATCCGCGAGCTCGAGGGCGCCCTGATCCGAGTCACCGCCTTCGCCAACCTCAACCGCCAGGACGTCGACATGACCCTGGCCGAGATCGTGCTGAAGGACCTGATCCCCGAGGGTGGCGAGCCGGAGATCACCGCGCCGCTGATCATCGCCCAGACCGCGGCGTACTTCGGCCTCTCGATCGAGGAGCTCACCGGTCCCAGCCGCGGTCGCCACCTGGTGATGGCCCGGCAGATCGCCATGTACCTGTGCCGCGAGCTCACCGGCCTCTCGCTGCCCAAGATCGGCGCACAGTTCGGCAACCGCGACCACACCACGGTCATGTACGCGGAGCGCAAGATCAACCAGCTCCTCGGCGAGCGTCGCGCCGTCTTCAACCAGGTGAGTGAGCTGACCAACCGGGTCAAGATGCAGGCCCGGCAGGGCTGATCGGCCGACGACGGACCGCGCGGCACGCGAATTCATGTCGTCCGACCCTGTGGACAACTTCGTGCGAACTGTGCGAACTACACGGGGAGGATTCCGTGGAGGCTCCTGGGGCCGCGTCCACACGGCGCCGGTCCTCCACACCGGCCGGCCGCTGGTACCGATTTCCTCCACAGGTGGTCCCACCCCCCGAGACCGGCCCTCACCTGCACGAACACGAGTTCTCCACAGTTTCCACCGCTGCTATGACTACTCCCTGACTACCTACATCTCCTCGATCGCCGGAACTCCACTCGCGCTCTGTCCTGTGGAACCGACCCGACCGGCCGACGACCGGCCGCCACTGCCGGTCCCGTCGCGAGCCACGACGTGGCAGGATGCAACCCCACACCGGGCACGACTGCCGTGGATGTCATTCCGTCAGGGATGCACAGACGCAGATCAGCCCGACCCCTTCGAACTTGTGAGAGGTACGCCGACGTGAAGTTCAGAGTCGATCGCGACGTCCTCGCGGACGCCGTCGCCTGGGCTGCCCGCAGCCTCCCCGTGCGTCCCAGTGCCCCGGTCCTCGCCGGTCTGCTGATCGAGGCCGGCGATGACGGCCTGGTGCTCTCGACCTTCGACTACGAGACCTCGGCCCGCGCCACGCTCACTGCCGAGGTCAGCGACGAGGGCAAGGCACTGGTCAGCGGCCGACTGCTGGCCGACATCTGCCGCAGCCTGCCGAACAAGCCCGTCGACATCGCCCTCGACGGCGCGCGGGTCGCGCTGACCTGCGGATCGTCCCGGTTCTCGCTGCAGACGATGCCGGTCGAGGACTACCCGACGATCCCCGAGATGCCCGCCGCGACCGGCACGGTCGCGAGCGAGGCGTTCGCGCACGCGGTCGCCCAGGCGGTCACCGCCGCAGGTCGCGACGACATGCTCCCGGTGCTCACCGGTGTCCGCCTGGAGATCGAGGGCGACGCGATCGCGCTGCTGGCCACCGACCGCTTCCGGCTCTCGCAGCGCGAGCTCACCTGGAACCCCGGCACCCCGGACGCCTCGGTCGCGGCCCTGGTCCCGGCGAAGGTCCTCGGTGACACCGCGAAGTCGCTCACCGCCGGCCCCGAGGTCACCATCGCGTTGTCCGCCTCCGGCGCCGGTGAGGGCATCATCGGATTCGAGGGCACGGGTCCGGGAGGCGTCCGTCGTACGACGACCCGACTCCTCGACGGCGAGTTCCCCAAGGTCCGCAGCCTGTTCCCGACCGAGCGACTCACGATCGCCAGGATCGACCGCCTCGAGCTGATCGAGTCGGTCAAGCGGGTCTCGCTGGTGGCCGACCGCAACACCGCCGTGCAGCTGAGCTTCCACGACGGCGCGCTCACCCTCGACGCCGGCTCCGGCGACGACGCGCAGGCATCCGAGTCGGTGCCCGCCGAGATCCAGGGCGAGGACCTCGTGACCGGCTTCAACCCGCAGTTCCTCCTCGACGGGCTGACCGCGATCGACGAGCCGATCGTGGAGCTGGCGTTCACCCAGGCCTCGAAGCCGGTCGTGATCAGCGGCACCGGTGACGACGCTGCCGACTCCGCCGAGGGCGGCAGCTTCCGCTACCTCCTGATGCCGCGTCGCCTGCTCAGCTGAGCCGGCCGGGACGGGCACCGACCTTCCGGCGGCAGCCACCCACCCCGTAGTTTTCAGCACCGACGTCGCAGCAACCGCATCCACAGGGGGATCGCCCATGCACATCGGACTGGTCGGACTCGGCAAGATGGGTGGGAACATGCGCACCCGGATGCGGCAGGCCGGGCTCACCGTGGTCGGGTACGACCGCAACCCCGACCTCTCCGACGTCGACAGCCTCGCCGCCATGGTCGATGCGCTGCCGAGCCCCAGGGTGGTCTGGGTGATGGTGCCGCACGGCGAGCCGACCCGGTCCACGATCGCCGAGCTCAAGGACCTCCTGGGGGCGGGCGACCTGGTCGTGGACGGCGGCAACTCCAAGTACACCGACGACACGGTCAACGCCGCCCTGCTCGGTGAGAAGGGCATCGGCTTCGTGGACTGTGGCGTCTCCGGTGGGGTGTGGGGACTGGAGAACGGCTACGCGCTGATGTGCGGTGGCTCGGAGGAGGACGTCGCCAAGGTGCAGCCGGCCTTCGACGCGCTCAAGCCGGCGGAGGGCGGCTTCGTCCACGCCGGTCGCACGCCCGGTGCCGGGCACTTCGCCAAGATGGTCCACAACGGCATCGAGTACGCCATGATGCAGGCCTACGCCGAGGGCTGGGAGCTGCTCGAGAAGGTCGACCTCGTCGAGAACGTGCCCGAGGTCTACGACTCCTGGCGGCACGGGACCGTGATCAGGTCCTGGCTCCTGGACCTGTTGACCGAGGCGATCTCGGCCGACACCCACCTCGACAACCTCCGCGGCTACGCCGAGGACTCCGGCGAGGGCCGGTGGACGGTCCAGGCCGCGATCGACCACGCCGTGCCGATGCACGTGATCGCCTCCTCACTCTTCGCGCGCTTCACCTCGCGCCAGGACGACAGCCCGGCGATGAAGGCGATCGCCGCGATGCGCAACCAGTTCGGCGGCCACGCCGTGCACACCGAGCCGCCCCCGGGCGGAGAGGCGAACCCGGACGTCTGAGCGCGGCTCAGGCCGCCGCGGCCATCCGGATGACGGCGAAGCCGAGCCACGCCACGGCCACCACGATCCCGGCCGGGTGCGTGACGATCCGGTCCAGCGACGGTGCGGCGGTACGGCGGAGCCGGGCCCGGACGGCCAGCAGCGCCAGGACGACGACGAGCGCGACGGCGAGGGGTCCGAAGGGGTGCGCGAGGAACGACTCCCGCCACCAGCCGTGCACCAGGTAGACCCAGGAGCGGGTCAGGCCGCAGCCGGGGCACGGCAGCCCGGTCAGTCGACGGAAGGGACAGAGGACCGGCCCGTCCTCGATCTGCTCCGGTGAGAGCAGGCACGCGGCCGCCAACGCGACGACCCCGCCGGCCGCGAGCACTTCTGTGCTCGCGAGCCGCGGGGTCGTGATCGGTGGGACCGTGGTGGTCACCTTCAGCGGAGGGGGCGGCCCTGCGCGTCCGGGACCTTGCGCAGCAGGATCAGCACCAGGTCGATGATCGCCCAGATGCCACAACCACCGAGGGTCAGCAGCTTGCCCACGCCGAGGCCGGTGTAGCCGAGGTAGAACCGGTCGACGCCGAAGATGCCGACCAGCCAGGAGATGAGGACCGTGGTCAGCCACTCCTTGTCGGAGTACAGGCCCGGGACGTCCTTGGCCGCGAAGAACTGCTGGCTGTCGGCCGTCCGCACCGGCGTGTCGGCCTTGATCTGGTTGGAGACCGCCATCTGGGCGAGCGTTCCGAAGTCCAACGGGCCCTGCTCCTGCCCGAGAACGTTCACATAGAAGGAGCCACCGCCGGGGGCGCCGGGCGCCTGGGGCTGGTTGCCGTAGGGAGGGTTGGGTGGTTGCGTCATGCCGGTCAGCCTAGGGTGATCGGACCCTTCCTAAACCCGGTTTGCCGTTTGCATGCGGTTTTTTCGTCGCGGAGACGATCCGGGGCGAGGATGGTGGGATCCACGGGGGCAAGAGCGAAGAGGAGTGGTGCCGTGCACGTCTCGCACCTGTCGCTCCACGACTTCCGCTCCTACGCCGAGGTCGACGTCGCGCTCGAGCCTGGAGTCACCGCGTTCGTCGGCAGCAACGGGCAGGGCAAGACGAACCTGGTCGAGGCGATCGACTACCTCTCGCGGCTCTCCTCGCACCGGGTCGCCACCGACGCGCCCCTGGTCCGCGCCGGCGCCGAGCAGGCCGTGGTCCGCGCCGCGGTCGTCCGCGACGGGCGCACCGCGATCCTCGAGGTCGAGCTCAACCCCGGTCGCGCCAACCGGGCACGGATCAACCGGTCGCCGCTGTCGCGTGCCCGCGACCTCGTCGGCATCGTCCGTACGGTGGTGTTCAGCCCGGAGGACCTCGCCCTGGTCAAGGGCGACCCGGCGCAGCGGCGCAGCCTCCTCGATGACCTGCTGGTGCTGCGGACGCCTCGCTACGCCGGCGTGATCGCGGACTACGAGCGGGTGCTCAAACAGCGCAACACCCTGCTGAAGTCGCTCCACGCCGCCCGTGGAAGCAGTCGGGACGCGGCGCTGGCCACCCTCGCGGCCTGGGACGACCACCTGGTGTCCGCCGGCGCCGAGCTGCTCGCGGGCCGGCGCGCGCTGGCGACCGACCTGGCGCCGTACCTGGGGAAGGCGTATGAGGCCGTCGCCCGAGGCGCCTCCCGCGACGACGCCCGGATCGCCTACCAGGCCACCGTCCCGGTCCCTGGATCCAGCGACACCACCGGCTCCGGAGCGGGCGACCTGGCCGGCAGCTTCCGCGCCGAGCTGGAGCGTCGGCGCGACGACGAGATCAACCGTGGGCTGACCCTGGTCGGCCCGCACCGGGACGACCTGCTCTGCACCCTGGGGCCCGGCGACGACCAGCGGCTGCCGGTCCGCGGCTACGCCAGCCACGGGGAGTCGTGGTCCTTCGCGCTGGCGCTGCGCCTGGCGTCGTACGACCTGCTCCGCGCCGACGGCGACGACCCGATCCTGATCCTCGACGACGTCTTCGCCGAGCTGGACTCGGACCGCCGCGCGCAGCTGGCGCAGCTGGTGGCCGGCGCCGAGCAGGTGCTGGTCACTGCCGCGGTCGAGGCCGACGTGCCCGAGCAGCTGCGTGGGACGACGTTCCGGGTGGCGGCCGGCGAGGTGACCCGTGCCTGAGGTCCCGGACCTGCCCGAGGAGCCGAGCCCGGTCGACCGGGTCGACCCGGTCGAGGAGGCCGAGGAGGCCGAGGAGCACCGTGCCGACGGCCTGGACCTCGCCCGGTCGATGATGAAGGGCGCAGCCGGATCGAGTACGACGCCGGCCCGGCGCCGGCCGCGGCGCAGTGCCGACGGTCAGTTCCGGCCCCGTGGCCGCCGGGGCGACGCGCAGCTCTCGGGGGCACACCCCGACGGCCGCGACCCGCAGATGATCGGGTCGGAGCTGGGCCGGATCATCGACGAGCGCGGCTGGGGACTGGACCTCCAGGTGCGGGGGGTGTTCGGCCGGTGGACCGAGATCGTCGGCACCGAGATCGGCGCCCACTCGACGCCGGAGTCGCTCAGTGACGGCGTCCTCGTGGTCCGCACCGACTCCACCGCCTGGGCGACCCAGCTGAAGATGCTCGCCTCGAGCGTGGTGAAGCGGCTGAACCAGGAGCTCGGCGACGGCACCGTCACGGTCGTGGAGGTGCTCGGACCCAACGCCCCGAGCTGGAAGCACGGCCGTCGGTCGGCCCGCGACGGTCGGGGTCCGCGCGACACCTACGGCTGAGGGGCGCGGCCGAGAGGGATCGGTCTGGACCGGCCCTCTGGACGATCGGATCGCTCGATCGTCGTACCGGGACCCATCGGCACCCCTCCCGGGCCGTCCTGACCGCGGTTCTGTGGCGCTCAGGGCCCCATTTCATCCACAGACCACCCGGCCCCGGGGGTGGCGACCGTGTCTGGATGCCCTCAGGCCGCTATCATGGCTGTTGGGCCGGGTTTGCGTCACCACGGCGTGTGCCCCGGCCTTCGCTATGCCACCGCTCCCGAAGAGGTCCTTGTGTCCAGTGCTGACCAGCCCGTCCCCGCGGTTCCCGTCGAGTCCGCCGAAGGCACCCCCAGCGGGCAGGTCCCCACGGGTGACTACGACGCCTCCGCGATCCAGGTGCTCGAGGGCCTCGAGGCGGTCCGGAAGCGGCCCGGCATGTACATCGGCTCGACCGGTGAGCGCGGCCTGCACCACCTGATCTGGGAGATCGTCGACAACGCGGTCGACGAGGCGCTGGCCGGCTACTGCGACCGGATCGTGGTCACCCTGATGGCCGACGGCGCGGTCCGGGTGGAGGACAACGGCCGCGGCATCCCGACCGGCACGGCGCCGGGCCAGGACATCCCCGCGGTGACGCTCGCGCTGACCGTGCTCCACGCCGGCGGCAAGTTCGGCGGCGGCGGGTACAAGGTCTCCGGTGGCCTGCACGGGGTCGGCGTCTCCGTCGTGAACGCCCTCTCCAGCCACCTCAAGGTCGAGGTGAAGAACCGCGGCAAGCTCTGGGAGCAGGAGTTCTCCCTCGGCGACCCCGTCTACGACCTGCGCGAGGTCCGTGACCTCGAGGACGGCGAGGGCACCGGCACCACGGTGACCTGGCACGCGAGTCCCGAGATCTTCGAGACGACCACCTACTCGCTGGAGACGATCAGCCACCGCTTCCGCGAGATGGCCTTCCTCAACAAGGGCCTCGAGATCGTCGTCGTCGACGAGCGGCCCGCCGCGGCCGAGCTCGCCGACGTCGTCGCGGACGACTCGATCAACACCTCTCTCGCCGGCGACGGCGGCGACGGCCACCCCGGGTCCCAGGGCGACGCGATCCAGCGCGAGGGGGCCGGACTCAAGCAGGTCTTCAAGTACGAGCGCGGTCTGGTCGACTACGTCGAGCACATCAACCGCAGCAAGCAGGCCGCCAACCCCACGGTCATCAGCTTCGAGGCCGACTCCGACGACTACCCCGGCCTCAACACCAACGGCTCGCACATGAGCCTGGAGGTGGCGATGCAGTGGAACACCTCCTACACCGAGTCGGTCCACACCTTCGCCAACACGATCAACACCCACGAGGGCGGCACGCACGAGGAGGGCTTCCGGTCGGCGCTCACCTCGCTGATCAACAACTGGGGCGAGGAGTGGGGCCTGATCAAGAAGCGCGAGGACCGGGTCAGCGGCGACGACATCCGCGAGGGCCTGACCGCGATCATCTCGATCAAGCTCGGCGAGCCCCAGTTCGAGGGCCAGACCAAGACCAAGCTCGGCAACACCGAGGCCAAGGGCTTCGTGCAGCGCCTGGTCAACGACCAGCTCGGCGCCTGGCTGGAGCAGAACCCCGCCGAGGGCAAGGACATCGTCCGCAAGGCGCAGGCCGCGGCCTCCGCTCGGATCGCCGCCCGCAAGGCGCGCGACCTGGCCCGCAACCGCAAGGGGCTGCTGGGCGGCGGCGGCCTCCCCGGCAAGCTGTCGGACTGCCAGTCGACGAACCCCGAGGAGTGCGAGGTCTTCATCGTCGAGGGCGACTCGGCGGGTGGCTCGGCCCGTCAGGGCCGCGACCCGCGCGTCCAGGCGATCCTCCCGATCCGCGGCAAGATCCTCAACGTCGAGAAGGCCCGCATCGACAAGGTTCTGGCCAACCAGGAGGTCCAGGCGATCATCTCCGCGCTCGGCACCGGCATCCAGGAGGAGTTCAACCTGGAGAAGCTGCGCTACCACAAGGTGGTGCTGATGGCGGACGCGGACGTCGACGGCCACCACATCAACACGCTGCTGCTCACGCTGCTGTTCCGGTTCATGCGGCCGCTGATCGAGCACGGCTTCGTCTACATGGCGCAGCCGCCGCTGTACCGGATCCGGTGGAACAAGCCGGCCGAGCACGAGTTCGTCTACTCCGACTCCGAGCGGGACGCGCTGATGCGCGACGGCCTCGCGAACGGCAAGAAGCTGCCCAAGGAGAACCCGGTCCAGCGCTACAAGGGTCTCGGCGAGATGAACGCCGAGGAGCTGTGGGAGACCACGATGAACCCCGAGCAGCGGCTGATGCTCCAGGTCAACCTCGACGACGCGGCCCAGGCCGACGAGATCTTCTCGATCCTGATGGGGGAGGACGTCGAGCAGCGACGCTCCTTCATCCAGCGCAACGCCAAGGATGTTCGCTTCCTCGATATCTGAGTGTCTAGCGCAGACCTTAGATATCGATAGAACCAGCCAGAGAGAGCAATCGTGACTGAGACCCCCACCAACCTCGGCGGCGACGGACCGGGCCCGGGCGGCCGGATCGAGCCGATCGAGCTGCAGACCTCCATGCAGCGCGCGTACATCGACTACGCCATGGCCGTGATCGTCGGCCGCGCGCTCCCGGACGTCCGCGACGGCCTGAAGCCGGTGCACCGCCGCGTCCTCTACGCGATGTACGACGGCGGGTACCGCCCCGACCGCGGCTTCTCCAAGTGCTCCCGCGTCGTCGGTGACGTGATGGGTCAGTACCACCCCCACGGTGACTCGGCGATCTACGACACCCTGGTCCGCCTCGCGCAGCCGTGGGTGATGCGCGCACCGCTGGTCCAGGGCCAGGGCAACTTCGGCTCGCCGGGCAACGACGCGGCCGCCGCCATGCGGTACACCGAGTGCCGGATGGCGCCGCTGGCGCTGGAGATGGTCCGCGACATCGACGAGGAGACCGTCGACTTCCAGCCCAACTACGACGGTCGCTCCGAGGAGCCGACCGTCCTGCCGAGCCGGTACCCCAACCTGCTGGTCAACGGCTCGGCCGGCATCGCGGTCGGCATGGCCACCAACATCCCGCCGCACAACCTGCGCGAGGTGGCCGACGGCGCGCTGTGGGCGCTGCAGCACCCCGACGCCACCCGTGAGGAGCTGCAGGACGCCCTCATCGAGCGGATCAAGGGCCCCGACTTCCCCAACGGCGCGCTCATCGTGGGCCGTGAGGGCATCGAGCAGGCCTACCGCACCGGCCGCGGCTCGGTCACCCAGCGCGCGGTGATCGAGGTCGACGAGGACGCCCGCGGGCGCACCTGCCTGTCGATCACCGAGCTGCCCTACATGGTCAACCCGGACAACCTGGCGCTGAAGATCGCCGAGCTCGCCGACTCCGGCAAGGTCCAGGGCATCAGCGACGTCCGCGACGACTCCTCCGGCCGCACCGGCCAGCGCCTGGTCGTCGTGCTCAAGCGCGACGCGGTCGCCCGCGTCGTCCTGAACAACCTGCTCAAGCACACCGAGCTCCAGACCAACTTCTCGGCCAACATGCTGGCGCTCGTCGACGGCGTGCCGCGCACGCTGAGCATCGACCAGTTCGTGAGCAACTGGATCGCTCACCAGGTCGACGTCATCTTCAGGCGGACGACGTACCGCCTGCGCAAGGCCGAGGAGCGCGCTCACATCCTGCGCGGCCTGGTCAAGGCGCTGGACATGCTCGACGAGGTGATCGCCCTCATCCGCCGCTCGCCCGACGTGGCCGAGGCGAACGCCGGCCTGCAGGAGCTGCTCGACGTCGACGAGCTGCAGGCCACCGCCATCCTCGGCATGCAGCTGCGCCAGCTCGCGGCCCTGCAACGGCAGAAGATCATCGACGAGCTGGCCGAGATCGAGCTCGCCATCGCCGACTACAACGACATCCTGGCTCGCCCCGAGCGGCAGCGGCAGATCGTCTCCGAGGAGCTGACCGAGATCGTCGCGAAGTACGGCGACGACCGGCGCACCCAGATCATCGCGGCCGACGGCGACCTCTCGATGGAGGACCTGATCCCCGACGAGGAGCAGGTCGTCTCGATCACCCGGGGTGGCTACGCCAAGCGGACCCGCGCCGACCAGTACCGCACGCAGAAGCGCGGCGGGAAGGGCGTGCGCGGCGCGAGCCTGCGCGGTGACGACGTGGTCGAGCACTTCATCGCGACCACCAGCCACCACTGGCTGCTGTTCTTCACCACCGCCGGGCGGGTCTACCGCACCAAGGTCTACAACCTGCCCGAGGCGTCGCGCGACGCGAAGGGCGGCCACGTCGCGGGCCTGCTGTCGTTCCAGCCCGACGAGTCGATCGCACAGGTGCTGGCGATCCGCGACTACGAGCAGGCGCCGTACCTGGTCCTGGCCACCCGCAAGGGCCTGGTCAAGAAGACCCGGCTCGGCGACTACAACTCGCCGCGGCAGGCGGGCGTCATCGCGATCAACTTCCGCGACGACGACGACGAGCTGATCGGCGCCGAGCTGGTCAGCAGCGACGACCACATCCTGCTCGTGTCGCGGAAGGGCCAGGCGATCCGCTTCCCGGCCGACGACACCCAGCTGCGCCCGATGGGTCGGGCGACCTCGGGTGTCACCGGCATGAAGTTCCGTGACGGCGACTCGCTGCTGTCGATGTCGGTGATCAAGGCGGCGGACGCGGCGCACGAGGAGTCCGACGAGAACGTGCAGTACGTCTTCACGATCACCGACGGCGGGTTCGCCAAGCGCTCCCGGATCTCCGACTACCGGCTGCAGTCCCGCGGCGGCATCGGCATCAAGGCGATGGCCCTCGGCAACGAGGACCGCGGCACGCTCGTCGGCGCGTTCATCGTGCACGACGGCGACGAGGTGCTCTCGATCACCCAGTCCGGACAGGTCGTCCGGAGCCCGATCAACGAGGACTTCCGCCCCACCGGTCGCTCCACCATGGGCGTGAAGTTCGTCGGCCCGAAGAAGGGTGACTCGGTCGCAGTCGTGGCCCGTTCGGTGGAGACGAAGGTTGCCGAGGACGAGATCGAGGACGAGCTCGCCGACGTCGCCGCCGAGGCGGCCGGGGACCCGACGGAATCGCCCGCTCAGGGATCGGATGCCACAATCGAGACATCCGCTGAACCGCCGACGGGTGAGTCCGGGACGACGGGGGACCCCGGGGAGAGTGAGATCTGATGACCGACCGAGCCGACGAGACCGCCGTCCGTCCGGCGACGGAAACCGGACCCGGGCGGGCCGGCGGACAGGCCTCGGTCGCCGAGGCTCCGCCCGCTCCGCCGGAGGCGCGCAGGCCGATCTCCGTGGCCACCACCAGCGGCACGCCCGGCCAGGCCTCGGTTCACCGTCCGCCGCGCCGAGCGCGGCTCCGGCTGACCCGGATCGACCCGTGGTCGGTGATGAAGACTTCCTTCCTCCTCTCGATCGCCTTCGCGGTCGTGACCGTCGTGTCCGTCGCGATGGTGTGGCAGGTGCTCGGCGCCGCGGGCGTGTGGGACTCGATCAACTCCACGATCCAGGAGAGCATCGGCGGCGAGGACATCGCGGCGTTCCGGATCGAGGACTACCTCGGAACCAGCCGGGTGCTCGGTTTCACGATGCTCGTCGCGGCCATCGACGTCGTACTGATCACCGCGGCGGCCACCCTCCTGGCCTTCCTCTACAACATGGCGGCGGCCCTCCTCGGCGGCGTCGAGATCACCCTCGCCGAGGACGCGCAGTAGGCGAACGGCACCGTTTTGTTGCGGTGCCGAGAGGTCGGGTAGTGTTCCCCCTCGGCTCGCTGCCGAGGGGCTTCCACCCGGAGCAGCAAGCCACCCGGGCCTATAGCTCAGACGGTTAGAGCGCTTCCCTGATAAGGAAGAGGTCACAGGTTCAAGTCCTGTTAGGCCCACGCACACTCGGGTCGGCGCAACGACCCGGTCCAGACCCCGGAGGTCCACATGGTGAAGAAGCTCCTGCTCGCCGCTCTCGCCGCCGCCGGCGTCGCGCTCGCCGGCAAGAAGCTCCAGCAGAGCAAGGCCGAGCAGGCCCTCTGGGCCGAAGCGACGGACAAGCTCCCGAAGAACTGATCCACCTGCGCCGGGGGTCGTGTCGCGCAGCGACCGGCACGAGACCATCGGCGACCAGGGGCCTTGGCGCAATTGGTAGCGCACCTGCTTTGCAAGCAGGGGGTTGCGAGTTCGAGTCTCGTAGGCTCCACCAGCAAAACCCCAGGTCAGCCTGGGGTTTTGTTCTTTTCTTGAGCGTTGCGATCGACTTCGAGATCGGCGTCTAGGGGGACTGGTGGGGGAAGGCCGCGAAGACCTTCCTGTCCGGTGCCTGCCCGACGATGCTGATGACTTCGTGGGCAGGCCGGCCAGGTCCGCACCAACCGCCCTGCGCCCGACCTGCAGGCGCCCTTCGGCGGTTCCAAGCAGTCCGGCCACGGGCGCGAGTTCGGCCGGTCGGGCTCTAGGAGTTCCCACGACGAAGGCGCTGATGCTCTAGTCGCCGCGCCGCTCGGCTCACAGGGCGAGACTGCCCGGCGGCGCACGCCCGAATATCCCTGCTAATGGTTACCATGAACGCTTTAGTGACCTCCGCCACATCCAGACCCCAGCAACCACCACCGGAAACGCCCAGGAGCTCTGATGACCGAGATCCAGACCAACGCGGCGAACGCGCAGGGAAGGACGTCGGGGGTTGCCCCGTCTTCCACAACGACTACCGCATCGCCGAGGGCGCCGAGCTGCGGGAGCGCGGCGACCAGCTGCGGCTGCAGTCCCTGGCCCCTCGAGTGGTCCTGACCACTCGACCCCAACGGACCGCCCCCGGTCCGCGCCCCACGTGGCGCGGACGGGCAGGTCCAGGAACTGACGAACCGTCATCGCCCGAGGAGCACACATGACCTACGTGATCACCCAGAGCTGCTGCAACGACGCGGCGTGCGTCCCCGCCTGCCCCGTCAACTGCATCCACCCGACACCCGACGAGCCCGACTACGCGACGGCGGAGATGCTGTACATCGACCCGGACAGCTGCATCGACTGCGGCGCCTGCGTCGACGCGTGCCCGGTGAACGCGATCTCGGCCGACTACGACCTTCCCGACCAGCTCCTCCGGTTCACCGACCTCAACGCCGCCTATTTCCGCGATCCGGCACACCAGGGTTACCCGAGCAGTCCGCCCAGGTCCCAGGCCCGTCGCTGGGACGGCGACCGGACCGAGCCGCTCCGGGTGGCGATCGTCGGCTCGGGCCCGGCCGCATGCTACGCCGCGGAGGAGCTGCTGACGCAGAGAGGACTCACGGTGGAGGTCGACATGTTCGAGCGGCTGATGACACCGTGGGGGCTGGTGCGTTTCGGCGTCGCGCCCGACCATGCGACCACCAAGCAGGCCTCCGACGCCTTCGCCCGGACCATGCAGCGCAAGAACTTCCGGCTCTTCCTGGGCGTCGAGATCGGCACGCACCTGACCCACGACGACCTGGCCGGTCGCTACCACGCCGTGATCTACGCGGTGGGCGCGATGACCGATCGCCGCCTCGGCATTCCCGGGGAGGACCTGCCCGGCAGCCACTCGGCCACCGAGCTCGTCGCCTGGTACAACGGTCATCCCGACTTCGCTGACCGTACGTTCGACTTCTCCGGCGAGCGCGCCGTCGTGATCGGCAACGGCAACGTCGCCCTCGACGTGGCCCGCATCCTGCTGAGCGACGTCGAGGCGCTGCGCCGTACCGACATCGCCGACCATGCCCTCGAGGCGCTGTCTGCCAGCAACGTGCGTGAGGTCCTCGTGGTGGGCCGGCGCGGTCCGGCCCAGGCCGCCTTCACGACACCTGAGCTCTGGGGCCTGGACGACACTGGCCTCGGGCTGCGGGTGTCGGCCGACGAGGTCGAGCTCGACCCCGTGACCAGGGCCGTGATGCCCGACGAGCACGCGATGGCCATGATCAAGGCGGCACACATCTCCGCGCTGCCCACCGAGGGGCCGACTGACCGCACGGTGATCCTGCGCTTCCTGCGCTCCCCGGTGGAGATCGTGGGCGACGGCGCCGTCAGCGGTGTCCGACTGGTCCGCAACGACCTGGTGCCGGACGATGGCCGGGGGGTGACCGCCATTGCGACCGACGACGTCGAGCTGGTCGAGTGCGGCCTGGTCTTCCGATCGGTGGGTTACCGGGGCCGGCGCGTCGAGGGCCTGCCGTTCGACGACGACCGCGGCACGCTGCCGAACCTCGACGGACGGGTCGTCGACCCCGACACGGCGCAGCCGGTACCAGGCGTCTACACCGCCGGGTGGATCAAGCGCGGGCCCTCCGGCGTCATCGGCACCAACAAGAAGGACGCCGTGGACACCGTCAGGGTGCTGCTGGACGACTGGGTGGCGGGGACGCTGCGCGCCGACAGCGCCCAGGATCTCGCCGAACTGCTGCCAGACAATCCGGGCCTCGCCGGCTGGAAGGCCATCGACCACTATGAACGGGCCGCCGGCCGCGAGCAGGCGCGGCCACGCATGAAGGTCGTCGACCACGAGGCGTTGCGCGAGCTGGCCGCGGGCGCGCTGTCCACGACCTGAGGACCCGGCGGTTCAGTCGGTGAGCTCCTGGTCGCGCCAGAGCCTGAACAGGCACAGCGAGATGAACAGCTGGGCATCTGAACCGTCCACGCGGTAGGGCGCAACTCGGAACACCGACACCGCGGGATCTGGCGCGTTCACGCTTGGGCGTCGTAGCTGTGCGAGGCGGCGGCGGAGAGCTCGGCAGCGCCGGCATCTGGGCGTCGAGAGACGACCGCCGCTGTCGCCGCTGCAGCGACACCTGCGATCACCCACAGGGCCACTCCCACGAATGCGACCTGCGTGAACGTGTCGTGGGTCGCGGGTCGGTCGCCGGCGAACAGGTCGACCAACGCCGGCATCAGCGCACTTCCCGCCGCGAACCCGAGGAATCGAAGCACCATGTTGAACGCGAGCGCGCTTCCGGTCTCGGCGAGGGGCAGGCCGCGCAGGAGCAACGCGGGCATCACCGCGAAGGTCGTCCCACCCCCGAGGCCCGCGAATGCCATGCCGAGCATCAGCTGCCAGATGTTTGCGTGGAACAAGGCGACGAAGACGGTCGAGGCGCCGTAGATCACGCAGCCGGCAGGCAGGACCAGGTCCCTGCGCATGTGTCGACCGAGCATCGCTGCGAGTCGACTACCAGCAAGGCTGAGCAGCGAGTACGGCAACAGGAGCAAGCCCGCGGTGACGACGCCTCGCCCGAGGCCGAAGCCGTCGGTGCTCGACGCCTGAGTGCCCAGCATGATCAGCGACAGCATGAGGTAGACAGCCACGCCGGCCACGAGGGCCGTCAGGTTCGCTCCGAATGCAACCGGGCCCCAAGCCAGCCGCAGGTCGACGAGTGGATGCTCGATCCTCAAGGTCCGCCGGACCCAGAGCACGAGCAGCGCACCGGATGCGGATGCGAGTCCGATCGTCGGCAGCGCCAGCCAACCCCACGGCTCTCCACGATTGAGCGCGAGGAGGAAGCCGGCAGTCCCGGCCGCGAGCAGCACGGCGCCCCAGACATCGACCGAGATGCGCTGTCGGGCCGCGTCGTGGGGGACCGTAAGCGCAGCGACGACGGCAGTGCCACAGCACAGGACGAAACCGAGCCAGAATGCAGCCGCGATCCCTGCGTGCGCCGCCACGATGGCCGTCACCGGGTATCCGAGTCCGGAGCCGGCGACCGTCGTGACCGACAGCAGCCCGACGATCGACGCCACCCTTGCGACGGGAAGCCTGTCGCGTGCGACCGTGATCGCCAACGGGATCAGGGCGATCCCGACGCCCTGCAGCGCCCTGCCGACGAGCAGGCTGGTGAACCCCAACGGAAGGGCGCACAGCAGGAGGCCGGTCGCGACGACCGCGAGCCCGGCCAGCACTGCCGACCGCGGTCGCCCGCCGCCGACGCGGCCCATCAACGGGGTGGTCACCGCTCCGACGAGCATCGTCAGGGTCAGGGACCACTGCGCCGCCTGGACCGAGACGTCGGCATCGTGGGCGATTGCGGGGATCAGCGGCGCTCCGAGGCTGCTCACGATCGACGTGACCGTCGTGAGGAGGACGAGTCCGGGGACGAAGGCTCGGGGGAGTGGCTGCCGGTCCGGATCCCTCAACCTCACTGGCGTCCGCCTTCGCCTATCTCTTATAATGAATCTAAGGTATTCTCAGATCGACCCGAAGTCAAAGGGCGGGCGCACGTCCCACGCGGGCAGGTGTCACGCTGGCTTTCCAACCTCGAGGGAGAACGAGCATGGCGCTCAAGTTCGGCCTGGCCATCATGAACGACTTCCCGCCCGACGTCGTCCCGGCCGACCGCGTTGCCGAGATGCGCGAGCAGGTTCGGGCTGCACGCGGCGCCGGCCTGTCATCGGTGTGGATGCTCCAGCACTACCTGGGAAGCATGCCCACGCTGCAACCGCTGCCCACGCTGGCGGCGATGGCCCAGGACGCGGGGGAGATGACGCTGGGCACGAACATGTTCATTCTCCCGTTGCGGCATCCGGTGGACGTCGCCGAGGAGTTCGCGACCCTTGACCACCTCACGGGAGGGCGCGCTGTCGCCGGGTTCGGCATGGGTTACCGGGAGAACGAGTTCGAGTCGTTCGGAGTCGACATGGGCGCGCGCGTCGGTCGGTTCGAGGAGTCGATCAGTCTCATCCGAAGCCTGTGGTCCGGAGAGCGGACAACCTTCGAGGGTGAGCACTTTCGCGTGAAGGACGAGCGCATCAGCCTCGTCCCGACCCAGCAGGGCGGGCCGCCGATCTGGATCGGCGCGGGACCGCACAAGACCGGCGCCCAGAGGGCTGCCCGGCTTGGTGACGCCTGGATCATTCCTCCGCACGTCGATCCCGAGCGGCTCAAGGTCGTCCTCAGGCACTACCAGACCGAGCGCGAGCGGCTTGGGCGCGGGCCGTCTGAGCTCGTCGTACGCCGTGAGCTCGTCCTGGACCCCGACCCGGAACGTGCCAGGGCGATCGGACTAGCGGCGCGGAATGCGCTAAGCCGCAAGTACGCCGAGTACAACGCTCCGCAACAGGGGGACGCCTACAAGCACCTGGCGACCGACGCAGCGGCGGAGCAAACCGCGGACGCCTCCTATCTCTTCACGGACCCCGCGGGCGCCGTTGCTGCGCTCAAGGAGCTCGAGGCCTGCGGAATCACCTACGTGGTCCTCCGCATGCAGTGGTTCGACCTGAGCCAGGAACAGGTCCTCGCAACGCTCGCCCTGTTCCGCGACGAAGTGCTGCCGCACTTCGCCGGACAGTCCGCGAAGTGAGCCCGTCCAAATGCGGACCATGCCGTTGACAACCGAATCTATGCGGATGATTATATGTGTTGTTCGCCACATAGCTGCGGGTCGTCCTTTTGGAGGGATCACATGACATCAGAGTTCGACGCCGAACGGCGCTGCCCGGTCGTGCACACCGACTACCGCCGCGATCGACCGGCGTTCACGACCATCCCCCAGCTGGGCGAGGAGCGCGAGCTCGCGCCTGCTGTGTGGAACGACAGCACCGAGCACGGCTTCCTGATGGTCCAGCGGTACGACGACGTCATGGAGCTGTTGAAGCAGACCGACGTGCTCGTCAGCGACAACGTGAACGCATTCGACCCCCACATGCAGATCCCGCTGATTCCGAACTCCCTCAACCCGCCCGAGCACACCAAGGTGCGGCGCGTGCTCAACCCGTTCTTCTCGCCCGCGGCGGTCAAGCGGCTCGAGCCCCTTGCCAGGGAGCGCGCGGAGAGCCTCATCGGCGCCCTGGCCGAGAAGAAGAGCGTGGACCTGGTCTCGGAGTTCGCGATCCTCTACCCGACCGAGCTCTTCCTCGCCCTCCTCGGCCTGCCCACGGAGGACGGCGAGATGGTCCTGCCCTGGGTGGAGGCGATCTTCGGCGGCTTCTTCGCCTCGACCCCCGAGGAGCTACAGGCGGCCGGTGACGCAGTGGCCAGCTTCAACGAGTACTTCGGCAAGCTGGTCGACGAGCGCAGCGCCGACCCCGGGGACCCGGAGATCGACCTGGTCAGCCGCCTCCTCGTCGCGGAGATCGACGGCGTGCCCATGAGTCGCGAGGACATCCTGGTCACCTGCATGACGCTGATGACGGCTGGGCTGGACACGACCCGATCGGCACTGGGCTACATCTTCCACCAGCTCGCCACCGAGCCGGACGTCCGCCACCGCATGGTCAACGAGCCCGAGTCGTGGCCTCGATTCATCGAGGAGGCCATCCGGGTCAACAGCCTGATCATCCAGGACGGACGTCAGGTGAAGGAGGACATGGAGGTCCTGGGCTGTCCGATGAAGGCTGGTGAGATGGTCTGGCTGGGGCTCGCTGCCGCCAACCGCGACCCGCGCAAGTTCGAGGACCCGGACACCTTCGACATGGATCGCGAAGGTCTCAACCACCACCTCGGGTTCGGCGCCGGCGTGCACCGCTGCATCGGTATGCATCTCGCACGAGCAGAACTCGTCATCGCGCTCGAGACCTGGCACAAGGTGATTCCGGACTACCGGCTGAGCCCCGGAGCCGAGCTCACCGAGCGCGGCGGCCAGCTTCGCCTGCAGACCCTGCCATTGGAGTGGGACTGATGACTGCCAGATTGATCGTCGATTTCGCCAGGTGCACCGGGCACGGGCGCTGCTACAGCACCGCCGAGGACCTCCTCACCTACGACGAGGAGGGATTCGTGAGCGTGCGCCACGAGCCGATGGTCCTGGACGAGAACCAGCTTCCCGACGCGAAACTCGCCGCGGACGCCTGCCCCGAGCTTGCCATGCGCATCGAATACGGAACGGAGTCACCATGACCGACATCGAGGCGCTGACAGCCAGGCTGCAGCGGCTGGAGGACATCGAAGCTGCGCGGAACATGCACCACGTGTACGCTGAGATCCTCGAGGAGCCCAACGCCAAGACGGTTGGACAGCTCTTCGCCGACGACGGGGTGCTCCGCACCCCCATGGGCGACTTCGTCGGTCGCGACGACATCGAGGGCTTCTATGCGATGGCGTTCGAGGCGGACACGTCGGTGAAGCAGCACCTCATCGTCAACCCGAAGGTGATCTCCGCCGAGCCCGGGCTGGTCCGGCTGCAGAGCTACTTCCTCTACCTCGGCCGCGGGGACGACGCCTCGGTCATCGGCTGGGGTACCTACGACGACCTCATCGACGTGTCCGGTCCCGATCCGCTCTTCCGTGAGAAGACGATCGGGATCATCGTCGGGACCACGCTGGAGGCCGGCTGGAAGAAGGTCGTCCAGTGACCGGTCGTCTCTCCGGCAGGGTTGCCGTGGTCACCGGGGGCGCGAGCGGCATCGGCGCGGCGACGGTTCGTCGCTTCGTCGACGAGGGCGCCAAGGTCGTCATTGCCGACGTCCAGGTGGACGCGGGGGAGATCCTGGTGAAGGAGCTCGGTGACTCGGCGATCTTCGTCCGCTGTGACGTGACGCGTGAGGAGGACGTCGCTGGCGTCGTGGACACCGCAGTCTCCGCGTTCGGCGGGCTCGACGTCTTCTACGCCAACGCCGGCGTCATGGGGGCACTCGGCCCGATCGCCGGGACACGCACTGACGACGCAGACACCACCATCGCGGTGAACCTCCGCGGCGTCCTGCTGTCGATGAAGCACGCGGCCCGCGTGATGCAGAGCCAGGGCCGCGGTGTGATCCTCGCAACTTCGAGTCCTGCGGCCACGGTCGGCGGTGTCGGAGCACACACGTACAGCGCCACCAAGGCGGGGATCATCGGCCTGGTCCAGTCGGTCGCGGCCGAGCTTCGCCCAGCTGGAGTACGGGTCAACGCGATCGTGCCGGGTGCCATCGTGACGGCGATGACCGCCGACATCCTGACGGGCGATGCCGGCAACACCGCAGGCGCGCACGACATCCTCGTCGGCGCGGAGAAGATGCCGCGTCCCGGCCGTCCCGAGGACGTCGCCGCCGCCGCTGCCTTCCTGGCCAGCGACGACGCGTCGTTCGTGACCGGCTCGACCTTCCACGTCGACGGTGGCTACACGCACGCGCCCGGCGATTCACCGTTCGCCTCAGGTGAGCCCGTCGGCATGTTCGAGGCCGGGCGGCGGTCGAATGGCTGAGCGTTCGGGGCGACACCACGAGCAGGACGTCGAGCTGCAACAGCTCTGGATGGGGGGCCACTGGGAAGCGTCCTCGGGGGACCGGGTGGCGGACGTGGTGAACCCCGCCGGGCTCGGCACTCTCGCCCGCGCGCAGCTCGCCTCACCGGACGACATGCGCAAGGCCGTGGCACTCGCACGTGCGAGCTTCGACAGTGGGATCTGGCGCGACCAGGAGCCCAGTCAGCGCGCGGCAGTGCTCCGAGACGCCGCCGATCGACTCGAGAAGCGCTTGCCCGAGCTGGCCCGGCTCCTGACGTCCGAGCTCGGATGTCCGCTCTGGTTCGCCGAGAAGGCGCACGTCCCCAACCCGATCCGCCACCTGCGCTACTACGCAGACCTGGTCGACGGTCGATCGTTCGACGACTATCGGTCGGACGGGGTGAACACCTCGATCGTCGTGGACGAGCCGGTGGGGGTGGTCGGCGCGATCACTCCGTGGAACGGCCCGTTGAGCTCGCCCACGCTCAAGGTGGCTCCGGCGCTGGCCGCCGGTTGCTCGATCGTGGTCAAACCGTCCTCGGAGACGCCGCTCACCGTCATGGCCCTCGGTGAGGCACTGGCAGAGGCAGGCCTGCCGCCCGGCGTGCTGTCGATCCTGCCGGCCGGTCGCGATGCCGGCGAGGTCCTCCTCCGGCACCCGGACGTCGACAAGATCGCCTTCACAGGCAGCACCGAGACCGGCGTGATGATCATGAAGGCCTGTGCCGAGAGGATGGCGCGCGTCACCCTGGAGCTCGGCGGCAAGAGCGCGGCGGTCGTCCTTCCGGACGCGGACGTCGACGCCTTCGTGGCGGCTCTGCTCCCGATGTCGTTCAGTGTCTGCGGCCAGCTGTGCATCTCACAGGCCCGGGTGCTGGTGCCCCGTTCGCTCGAGTCGGATGTCCGGGACGCGCTCGCCGCGGCGATTGCCGCGCTCGCCGTCGGGGATCCGATGGACCCCGACACGTACGTCGGTCCACTGGTGAGCGAGAAGCAGCGTGAGCGCGTCGAGGGGTATCTCGAACTCGCCCTCGCCGAGGGCGCGTCCATCGCCACCGGTGGCGGTCGACCTGGCTCCGCAGGCGAAGGCTGGTACGTCGAGCCCACGCTGCTCACCGATGTCACCAACTCCATGCGCGTCGCGCAGGAGGAGATCTTCGGCCCCGTCGTCGCACTGCTCGCCTACGACGACGTCGACGAAGCGGTGCGGCTCGCGAACGACTCGCCGTACGGCCTGTCTGGCTCGGTGTGGTCTGTTGACCGCGACGCGGCCGTCTCGGTCGCCCGCCGGATCCGAACGGGCATGGTCAGCATCAACGGCGCTCCCCAGGCCTACGGCACCCCCTTCGGTGGCTACAAGCAGTCGGGCATCGGCCGCGAGATGGGACCCGAGGGCCTGCAGTCCTATGTCGAGAAGAAGTCGATCGCGCTGGGTCAGTTCCGACCCGGGGAGGGATGAGCCTTGAGCATCACGGAGCCAATGCTTGACAAGCGCTGCATCGTCACGGGATCGGCCCAGGGCATCGGACGCGCTGTTGCCATCGAGCTCGGGGAGCAGGGAGCAGCCCACGTTGTCCTCGCGGACCGGAACGCAGACGCCGCGGAAGAGACCGCCGAGCTCGTTCGCAAGACGGGCGCGGCGGCGACCGTGGCGGCCGTGGATCTGCGCGACCGGCAACAGATCCAGGATCTGGTCGACACGGCCGTGCAAGCGATGGGTGGCCTCGACACAGTCGTGAACGTGGCCGGGGTGATCGAAGCTCTCCTCACGGACAAGCCCACGACGGTCGAGCTGCTCGAGGAGGAGATCTGGGACGCGGTCTTCGACGTCAACCTCAAGGCGATCTGGCTCCTCACCAAGTTCGCCGCCCCGGAGCTGCGCAAGGGCAACGGACCGGCGATCGTGAACTGCTCCTCGGTCTCCGGTCTCACCGGCTACGCAATGGGGGCCGCGTACTGCGCTAGCAAGGGCGGCCTGATCCAGCTGACACGCGCTGCCGCTGTGGACCTGTCACCAGAGATCCGGGTGAACTGCTTCGCGCCCGGCTCCATCGACACCCCGATGCGGCACGGCTTCCTGGAGGCCGCCGAGGACAAGGAAGCAGTCGAGAAGTTCATGATCGCCTCGCACCTCGTGAGGCGATCCGGCCAGGCAGACGAGGTCGCCAAGGTGGCCTGCTTCCTGGCCTCGGACGCGTCCTCCTTCGTCACCGGCGCCGTCTACACGGTCGACGGCGGCTCGCTCGCCTGGCGCGGAAGCAACGCCTGACCCCTCCTTCCACCAGCCTCAGCGCCACCCGCCGGCACCGACCGTCTCGACGGTCGGTGCCGGCGTCACGTTCAAGGCCCGGGACTGATCCGCGTTCGTCCACGTGAGTGATTGACATCACTACATTCTATGATGATGATTACTACCATGCGCACGAGCGAAGACATGGACGAGGTCGACACCGGTCAGCACCAGCTCTCCGGCGACCTCCCGGTCCTGTCGCTCGGGAACGTCTCCAAGACCTTCGCCGGTACCCAGGCCCTCGAGAGCGTCGACCTCGACATCCGCGCCGGGGAGGTCCACGCCTTGGTCGGTCAGAACGGTTCGGGCAAGTCCACGCTGATCAAGCTGCTCGCGGGCTACCACCAACCGGACCCCGGCTCGGTCGCTCGGTACAACGGCGAGGAGTTCCACCTCGGTCAGCGTGACACCAGCGGCTTCAGCCACATCCGGTTCGTCCACCAGGACCTCGGTCTCGTCCTCGAGATGAGCGCGACCGAGAACCTCGCGCTCAGTGCCGGGTTCATCACCGGCACTTCCGGCCGCGTGCACTGGAAGGAGCAGGAGGAGCGCACGAAGGCCTCACTGGCTCGACTCGGCGTCGACCTCGACATCCGAAAGCCGCTCGGTGCGGCCACGCCGGTCGAGCGGACGATCGTCGCCATCGCGGCGGCACTGACCGGGTGGGAGAGCGGTCGCGGCCTCCTCGTGCTCGACGAGCCGACGGCCGTCCTGCCCCACACCGAGGTGGACCGGCTTCTCGAGATCGTCAGGGGCATCCAGCGCCTCGGCGCGAGCGTCCTCTACGTCTCACACCGCCTGGACGAGATCTTCAAGATCGCCGATCGAGTCACAGTGCTGCGCGACGGCCGGGTGGTGACCACGAAAGAAACTGTCGGCCTCAACACGCAGTCACTGGCCGAGCTCATGGTGGGTGAACGCGTCGATGCCGCGTTCAGGCTCGCGCGGTCTCCAGTCGATGCCGAGGCCAGCGTTCTCGCCGTCCGAGACCTCGCTGGTGGCACGCTGCGTCGGCTGACCGCGTCGGTCGCACCTGGGGAGATCCTGGGGATTGCCGGTTTCACCGGGTCGGGGAGCGAAGTGGTGCCCTACCTGCTCGCCGGCGCCCGGCCCGCGACCTCTGGACAGGTCAAGCTGGCGGATGGGAAGTGGCATCCCGCATCTCGGCTTCGCAGGAGCGGCTTTCCGCTGGTCCCGGCAGACCGGCAGCGTGAAGCGGCGGTCGCGGACTTCACAGTCGCCGAGAACCTGACCCTTCGCGTGATGGAGAGCTTCAGCCGCGGCGGCGCGTTGTCAGCGAAGCGCGAGGCCGATGTGGTCCGCGAATGGATCAAGAAGCTCCAGATCAAGGTGGCCAACTCCGAGGACTCGATCATGAGCCTCTCGGGGGGAAACCAGCAGAAGGTGATCATGGGCCGTTGTCTTGCTGCGGATCCATCCGTGCTGGTTCTGGCTGAGCCCACAGCGGGGGTCGACGTCGGGACGCGTCAGGCCATCTATGAGCTCATCGGCGGCCTCGCGGACCGCGGCCTCGCCGTCGTCGTCACCTCCACCGATACGACAGACCTGATCGCTCTCTGCTCGCGCGTCATCGTCCTGTCGCGCGGAGAACAGTGCTCCGAACTCGTCGGGGACGCCATCGACGAACACTCCCTTCTCGCAGCCATGGAAGCAGGAACACCATGACCCTTCAGTCAGTACAGGAAAGCCCGGCTGCCGAAGCGGGAACCACGCGCCAAGACGTCCCTCGGGAGGTGTCGTCCCGGGTGTGGCGAACGCTGGACCCGCGCAAGGTGAGTGCGCTGTACGTCCTGCTCGTGATCGTGGTGATCTTCTCGATCTGGGTCCCCGACACGTTCCTGCAGGTCGCCACGGTGCGTCAGGTGTTGAACAGCAACGCCGTGATCGGCCTGGCCGCGCTGTCCCTGGCGATCCCCCTTGCGGCGCGCGTGTTCGATCTGTCCTTCGCATTCACCATGTCGCTCTCTGGTGTCACTGCCGCCCACTTCATCGCCGACAAGGACTGGCCGGTGTGGCTGGCTGTCGGCGCCGCGTTGCTCGTCGCGCTCCTGGTCGGTGTGATCAATGCCGTCGTCGTCGTCATCATGAGGGTCGACTCGATGATCGGCACGCTGGCCACTGGCTCCATCATCCAGGCGTTCATCACGTACGTGACAAATGAGCTGCCGATCACCAATGCCAAGCTGTTCGGGACGTTCTCGGACATCGGGCAGAAGGACATCGGCGGCTTCATCCTTCCGGTGTACTACGTGCTTGCCATCGCTGCGGTGACCTGGTTCGTCATGGAGCACACGCCCCTGGGGCGACGGATCTATGCCACGGGGTTCAACATGGAGGCAGCCCGGCTCACTGGCATCAAGACCAAGCGGATCCAGTTCTGTTCGTTGCTCGCCTCGGCAGTCGTCGCAGGCTGGGCCGGGGTCGTGCTGGCGGCGGTCCTCGGTACCGGCTCGCCGACGGCCGGGACGCCGTACCTGCTCCCTGCCTTCGCGGCCGCATTCCTCGGAGCGACCCAGATCAAACCCGGACGCTTCAACGCGCGTGGCACGGTCCTCGGGGTAGTCACGCTCGGTGCCGGCATCACCGGACTTTCGCTGGCCACCGCGCCCACGTGGGCGGCAAACATGTTCACCGGCATCGTCCTCATTGCTGCGCTCGCCACCACGACGGTGCAGCGCAAACCCAAGACGCCTGGCGCCGGATGGCGCTCCAGGCTCCGTCGTTCCTGACGGACGTCACGCAGCACCATCCCTACCCCTGCTAGGAGAGCACATGCAAACCTCTACCACGAAGGCCTTGCGTCGGCGTCGGATGTTCACCACAGCTGTGTCGACGCTTGCGCTCGCCGCCCTGGCGGCCTGCGGTGCGTCCAACGGTGGCACCGGTGGTGGTGGCACGACGGACAAGGTCGACTCGAGCGGCATCGAAAAGGCTCAGGCGCTCTACGACAGCTACATCGAGCGCCCGACCCAGATCCCGAACAAGACGCCCATCGACAAGCCGATTCCGGGCGGCAAGAAGGTCACCTTCATCTCGTGCGGGACGCCGACCTGCAACCTCGAGGCCGACATCATCGAGAGGGCAACGGAGAAGCTCGACTGGTCGTTCTCGGTTATCGCCAACGACGGCACCCCTGAGAAGACCAAGGCAGCGTGGCAGCAGATCCTGCGCGAGAAGCCTGACGGCGTCATCTACTCCGCGACGCCGCGGGCCGGCTTCGAGCCCGAGCTGCAGGAGGCCAAGGACCTGGGCATCCACGTCACGGCATGCTGCACGACCGACCCGCCCGGCAACGGCCTCGATTTCGTCATCGGCCAGCCGCACCACTCCAAGCCCGTCGGTCAGGCGATGGCCGCATGGGTGATCACGAACTCCAAGGGCTCCGGCAACTCCGTCTATGTCGATATCTCGGCGTTCCCGATCCTCGGTGAGCTGTACAAGGGCTACAGCGGGCTGATGGACGACATGTGTGCGGCCTGCAGGTACGACAGGCTCGACATCCCGATCACCGCACTCGGCAAGGACGTGACTGAGCGCATCGTCGGATTCCTGCGTTCGCATCCCGACACCAAGTACGTCGCCCTCTCGGTTGATGGCGCACTCGGCGTCGGGCTTCCGGCGGCACTGAAGGCGGCTGGGCTCAATGACATCAAGATCGTCGGTGAGGGCCCAGACACCACCACGCTGCAGTACATCTCCAGCGGTCAGCAGGAGGCAACGGTGATGTTCCCCTACTGGGAGGAGATGTTCTCCCAGGTGGACGCGCTCGCCCGGATGTTCTCAGGCCTCACATTGGAAGAGGAGACCTTCGTGCCCACGTGGATCGTGACGAAGGACAATCTCCCGACCGACGAGGAGATCTTCCCAGTCGTGGAGGACATGGAGGAGCAGTACTACAAGCTCTGGGGCGTCGCCTGAGCCGAACCATCGTCCTCGGGGCGTCGCGCGCAGGCGCGGCGCCCCGAGGCATGCGCCCACCCGGCCGAGGAGGAGGGTCGCGGATGGCGCCGCCGAGGATCCGGGACCAGGAGCCGGTCGCTGCCCGATCTCGCAACAACTACCTGCTGGAGCGGAGCGTCTGCGAGAACTACCTCGGCGAAGACGAAGCCGTTCACCCGTTGCCGGCACCCGACAGAGCTCTTCCTTGCCCTGTTCGGCCTGCCGCCGGAGGAGAGCATGCTGCGCTCGGTCACCTCTTCGACCACCTCGCGACGCACCCCGAGGACCGCGAAGGACTGGTCGCCGAACCCTCGGGCTTCGCGCTGGGGTCAAAAGGTCAGGACGGTCCGCGCACCTAGAGGGTTGTCGAGGGCGGAGAGCGCTTCGTTGACCTTCTCCAGCGGGACGGTCTCGCTGAGCAGCTCGTCGAGCATCAGCCGGCCGTCGAGGTAGAGCTGGCAGTAGAGCGGAATGTCGATCCGCGGTCGCGTCGAACCCATCTTGGTTCCTTGCAGCCGCTTCTCGAGCAGCAGGTCGACTGCAGGGATGCGGACCCGCATGTCGGGTCGTGCCACCCCGACCACCGTTGCGGTGCCCCTGGTGTCCAGCATCGCAAACGCCTGCTCGATCGTCGCCTCGATGCCCACCACCTCGATGGCATGGTCCACGCCCAGCCCACCGGTGAGCTCCCTGACCGCTTCGACGGGTTCCACGCTCGAGGCGTCGACCGTGTCGCTGGCCCCGAATCGCCGCGCCAGCTCCAGCTTCTCGGGGATCCGGTCGATCGCGATGATGCGAGCGGCGCCCACCAGGCGAGCACCTTGAACGGCGTTCAGGCCCACACCGCCGCACCCGATCACCGCAACGGTGTCGCCGGCGCGGACGCGTGCGGCGTGGCGAACTGCGCCGAGGCCGGTGATGCCCGCGCACCCAAGCAAGGAGGCGCGGTCCAGGGGCATCTCGTCGGGGAGCCTGACCAGCGTGCGCTCATGCACCAACAGCTGTTCGGCGAACCCCCCGAGTCCGACGAACGGTTCGACTGGTGTGCCGTGCCGGCTCAGGCGAGGCGGCTGACCGGACGGCCTGGCACGCCCCTTGTTCTCGCAGTGCTGAGGCTCTCCTCGCTGGCACCACCGGCAGTGTCCGCAGAAGGAGGAGGCCGTCGTGGCGACAGGGTCGCCGACCTTGACGTAGGTCACGTCCCGTCCGACTGCTTCCACCACGCCGGCGGCCTCGTGGCCCAGGACCAGCGGGAGGGTAAGCGGGTTTGCGCCGAGCTGCATCGTCCGGTCGGTGTGGCACACCCCGGAGGCCACCGTGCGCACCAGGACCTCGTCAGGAGCAGGTCCTGCGACGTCGACGTCCTCGACGACGAGGTCGGCGCCGAACTCGTGCAGGATCGCTGCCTTCACCTGCTCCCACCTTTCCCGGTCCTTGCGGTGAATCAACGCTAGCACTAGATTGGTGATAATGAATAGCGTGAATTGGCGGACCGAACAGCGCCGATACCTCGTCACGGGCGCGGGCGGTGCGCTCGGCTCCGCGATCGCACGCGCTCTTGCGTCCGCGGGTGTATGCCTCACGCTCGTCGACCGTGACCAAGCATCCCTCCTCCCGGTCGCGCACGCAGCGGAACAGGCCGGCGCCGAGGTCGTCGCGGTGACCGCGGACGTCACCGTCGAGGAAGACGTACGCCGATACGCGGAGGCGGCGGCCGGTGACACAGGGCGGATCGACGGGTTCGCGAACAATGCCGGGGTCGAGGGCCCCGTCATGCCGCTCGTCGACTACAGCGTCGCGGACTTCGACTCCGTGTGGGCGGTCAACGTCCGGGGAGTGTTCCTCGGGATGAAGCATGCCGTCCCCCTGATGCGGTCAGGTGGCGCCATCGTGAACACGGCCAGCACCGGAGGACTCGTCGGAGCGGTCAACCTTGCTGCCTACATCGCCTCGAAGCACGCCGTGGTCGGCCTCACCCGCGCGGCAGCGCTCGAGCTCGCGCCCGTGGGAATCCGGGTCAACGCAGTGTGCCCGGGTCCGATCAGGGGGCGGATGATGACGTCGATCGCTGCGGGACTCGGCGTCGAGGACGTGGAGGCGGTGTCCTCGTCGAAGGTTCCGCTCGGTCGCCCGGCAGATCCTGAGGAGGTCGCCGGCGTCATCGCATTCCTCCTCGGGACGGGGGCCTCGTACATGACCGGTGCCGCCGTGCCGGTCGACGGCGGGAGGTCCACCTGATGGTGGTGAGCGCTCGACAGGCGGCGTACGACTTCCGGGACGCGGTCGCGCTGGTCACCGGGGGAGCGTCGGGAATCGGGGAGGCCTGCGTCCGAGCTCTCGCTGCAGCTCATGCCCACGTGGTCGTGGGGGACCTGACCCTGGAGGCAGCCGAACAGCTCGCTGGCGAGCTCGACGGCCGGTCTGGTCGAGTTGTCCCGGTACAGGTGGACGTCACTGACCAGGCGCGGGTCGAGGCGCTCGGCGCGTACGTCCAGGCGACGTTCGGGCGGCTGGACCTGGCCGTCAACAGTGCCGGAATCGGCGTGACCAACCAGCCCGTGGTCGACCACGACCCGGAGATGTGGCGCAACGTCCTCGCGGTGAACCTCGACGGCACGTTCCTCTCCTTGCGGATGGAGCTCGACCTGATCCGGCGAACAGCGGGGCGCGGGTCGATCGTGAACATGGCCTCGGTCCTCGCGCACCGGGGATGGGCGGGTTCGGCCGCCTACGTCGCGTCCAAGCACGCCGTCATCGGGCTGACGCGGGCCGCAGCGCTGGAGAATGCAGAGCAAGGTGTGCGGGTGAACAGCGTGAGCCCCGGCTTCATCGAGACGCCGCTGCTGGTCGAGCGCCACGACGCCGAGGCGCGAGCGGCGATGGGTGCCTTGCATCCGCTCCAACGGCTGGGATCCCCCGACGAGGTCGCCGAGACCGTGCTCTGGCTGCTCTCGGACTCGGCGACCTTCGTGACCGGCGCCGACTTCGCGGTGGAGGGCGGTTTCCTGTCCAGGTGACGGGCCTGCCTCAGGTGACCGAGGGCGCAGTCTCCTGCGCCAGCGCGAGGATGCGCTCCACGAGGCGGTCGCGCGCAGCAAGCGCGCCGGACGAGGCGGCCGTGAAGCGCAGGAAGCCATGGCACAGGGAGCCGTGCAGCTCCGTCGTGACCGGTACACCGGCCTCGGTCAACCGGCGCGTGAACGCATGTGCTTCGTCCCGGAGCGGGTCGTGCCCGGCCACGACCAGGTGCGTCGGAGGCAGGCCCACCAGCGAGGCGGCGCGCAGGGGCGCGACCCGGTCGTCGTCGCGAAGGCGCGCCTCGACGTAGTGGTCGAGGAACCAGCGCATCTCCGCAGCGCCTATCGGGAATGCCCGCGCCTCGGAGACGTACGAAGGCCGGGCGACATCGGTGTCGAGCACTGGGTACACCAGGACCTGGAAGGCGAGCGCCACCTTGGGCTGATCACGAAGGGCGATCGCAGCCGCCACCGCCACGTTGCCACCGGCGCTGTCGCCGCCCACCGCAACCCGTCGGTAGGCGCGCGACGCCCAGAGCGTCGCGGTGAGCATGTCTTCGAAGGCAGCAGGAAACGGATGTTCAGGAGCCAGTCGATAGTCGACGCTCACGACGCGAACGCCCCCTGAGGCAACGAATCGGCACAGCTCGTCGGTGTAGTCCAGGTCACCGGTGACCCAACCCCCGCCGTGGGCGTAGACGAGCGTCACGGCGGCGTCAGGACTCTCGTAGACCCGAACGTCGACGTATCGCCCGTCGTGCTCCGCCACAACCTCGGCGGTGTCGACATCAACAGGTCCGGCTGCGCACAGCCGGTTGCCGCCCCTGACGCGCTCACGGGCGTCGGTCGGGGAGAGCTCGATCAGGGGTGCGAGCGCGGCTTCGCGGCTCTTGTCGCGGAGATCGCGGATCTCGTCGTCCAGGTCCGCCACGAACGCGGTGCTGGCGCCAGGCCGCTCGGTCACCATCTCGCTCTCCGGCGTTCCTCAGGTGGTTTCGAAGCCGCGGTAGCCATCGGCGGCCACCTCGTCGCAGATGTCGCGGTAACGCCCGACTCCGCCGAGGTAGAGGCTGAAGACTCGTGGCTTGCCGGGCACGTTGGCGCCGACGTACCAGGAGTTCCCCTTGAAGAACAGTGTGTGCGAGGCGATCTCGTTGACCTCGGCGACCCAGGCGCGCTGCTCCTCGAGCCCTGCCTCACTCCGGTGCCGTCCGTTCTTGCGCATGTACTCGATGTAGTCGGTGATCCACTCGACGTGCTGCTCGATCGAGATGACGACGTTCGAGAGCACAGAGGGAGATCCGGCTCCTGCGACGAAGAACATATTGGGGAATCCGTGTGTGGCGACGCCGAGATAGGTCTGCGGCCCGTCGGCCCAGGCCTCGCGCAGGGTGAGACCGCCGACTCCCTTGATGTCCATCTCGAAGAGGGCGCCGGTGAGGGCGTCGTACCCCGTCGCCAGCACCAGGACGTCAAGCGGGTACTCCGCGTCCGTCGTCCGGACGCCGTTCGGCGTGATCCGTGAGATCGGATCGGCCTTGACGTCGACGAGCGTCACGTTGTCGCGGTTGAAGGTGTCGTAGTACCCGATCTCCAGGACGAGTCGCTTGGACCCGAACGGATAGCCCTTCGGGCAGAGCTTCTCGGCCGTCCCCGGGTCTTCGACAAGGCCACGGATCTTCTCTCTGACGAAGTCTCCGGCCAACTCGGCTGCGGCCTCGTCGGTGCGGAGATCGGTGTACGAGGCGAGGATGTCCGGGCCCCCGCGCTCCCAATGACCCTCGAACACCTCCCGCACCGCTTCGGGGTCCACGTCCGACGCAGCCTGGGTGCCGATCACGCGGTGGGTGCCACCCGGGGTGTGACGGGCCTGCTCGCGATACTCGCCGAACCGGCTCTTCAGATCGGCGACGAACGCCGGGTCGAGTGGCTTGTTGTTCGCCGGGATCGCGTAGTGCGCCGTGCGCTGGAAGACGTACAGGTGGCCGGCGCCCTTGGCCAGCTGGGGGATCACCTGGACACCCGAGGACCCGGTCCCGATGACGCCGACCAACTTCTCGGCTATGTCCACGCCCTCACGTGGCCACTGCCCCGTGTGGTAGAGCTCGCCGCCGAAGTCCTCAAGACCCTCGATCTCGGGAGGCTGCGTCTTCGACAGCTGTCCGGTGGCCATGATCACGAACCCGGCGATCACCTGGTCGCCCTGGTCGGTGACGGCGACCCAGCGGTCCGCTGCTTCGTCGTAGGTGAGCGACTCGACGCGCGTCCGGAAGCTGGCGTCCCGCCTCAGGTCGAGCCTGTCGGCGACGAAGTTGAGGTATCGCAGGATCTCGGGCTGGGCCGGGTAACGCTCCGCCCACGTCCAATCCTGGACGATCTCGTCGGAGAACGAGTAGCAGTAGTCGACGCTCTCGATGTCGCAGCGGGCGCCGGGATAGCGGTTCCAGAACCAGACGCCCCCCACGTCCGGCGCGTCGTCGATCAGGTGGACGCGGCGACCCATCTCGCGCAAGCGGTACAGGGCGTAGAGGCCGGAGAAGCCCGCGCCGATCACGAGCACGTCCAGCTCATCGGGGGGCGCGGTGCGTTCCTCGACCGGCATCGGTGTCTCCTCGCTCGTAATCAATGCATATGAATAGTATGGTTTAGTCGCTCGGGGGGCAAGACCCTGACGGACAATCGCGAGGAGGCGGCATGGACAGTGCGGCCGCGCCACCGTCGGTAGTGGACGCACACGTGCACGTGTGGGATCTTGCCCGACGCCCGCAACCATGGATCGACCCTCGCAGCATGGCTGTTCTCGAGCGCGACTACCAGCCCGCGGAGCTGGGTGCCGAGGTGCTGTCCGCGGGGGTCTCCAGCGCAGTGCTCGTGCAGGTCCTCAACGATCCGGAGGAGTCGGAGGACCTGCTGTGGATCGGTGCCGAGCGGCCGTTCAGCGCCGTGGTGCCGTGGCTCGACCTGCTCGGCCATGACCTGGAGCCACGGCTGGAGGCGATGCTCTCCCATCCCTCGGGCGCACACCTGGCCGGGGTCCGTCACCAGGCTCTGGCCGAGGCCGACCCGGCTGGCTGGCTGGCACGAGTGGGGGAGGGCCCGGGATTCGCGCTGCTCGGCGCCCGGAGCCTGGCCTTCGACCTCCTGCTCGGGCCGGACCACCTCGCCACAGCGCACGCCGTGGTCGCCGCGCACCCGAGCACCACCTTCGTGGTGGACCACGCTGGCAAGCCGCCGGTGACGTCCGGCTGGTCGTCGGCAGAGTCGCGCAGATGGGCGGAGTGCATCGCCAGGATCAGTCAGCTGCCGAACGCCTTCTGCAAGATGTCCGGACTGACCACGCTGGCCGACCTCACGACCTGGAACCGGTCGGAGCTGGAGCCCTATGTCGATCACCTGCTCTCACGCTTCGGCGCCGAGCGGCTGATGTTCGGGTCGGACTGGCCGGTCAGCCTCCGCGCGGGCTCGTACTCGCGGACAGTGGAGACCGCACGCGAGCTCGTGGGGACACTCACTCCCAGCGAGCAGGAATCGGTGTTGGCGGGCACCGCGTGTCGGGTCTACGGCCTGCCGGGGCCGGGCGGCCCTAGGAGCTGACGACTTCCCGGTTCGCGAAGGCACGCTTGAGCATCAGGCCCGCACGGTGGGCGATGTGCACGACCTCTCCGCGCTGGTTGATGCCCCGGTGCTCGAAGTACACGATCCCGGAGTCCTCGCGGCTCTTCGACTCCCGCTTGTCCAGAATCGTGGTCTCGGCGCGAAGGGTGTCGCCGTGGAACACGGGCCGCGGGAAGTCGAACTTCGTGTAGCCGAGGTTGCCCAACGTCGTGCCGAGCGTGAGGTCGTTCACGATCATGCCGCCGATCACCCCTGCGGTCCACAGGCTCGGCACGAGCCGCTGTCCGTGGATGGTGCCCTCCATGTAGTGCTGGTCCAGGTGGATCGGCGCCGGGTTCATGGTGAGTCCGCAGTACAGGATCGTGTCGGTCTCGGTGACCGTACGCGTCCAGTCGTGGACGTACTCCTTGCCGATCTCGAAGTCCTCGTAGTAGAGGCCTGCCATGTTGCTCTCCTTGTCCTTGGTCTCAGATGCCGCCGTTGAGCTCGGCGAGCCGGTCGACTCGCGCGAGCCATTCCTCGGCCTTGTCGGCGTGAGCCTTGTCGACGTGGATCTCGCCGTACATCACGGCACCGTCGCCGCGCTTCTCAGCGGCGTAGTACGTGTCGAGCAGGCCGCGGTAGAAGTCGATCTGCTCCCCGTCCGGGGTGAAGACGGCGTTCACCACAGACACGTGAGAGGGATGGAGAACGATCTGCCCGCGGAAGCCCATCTTCCGGCCACGTGTGGTGAACTCGCGCAGGCCCTCCAGGTCGTGGATCCGCTCCCACAGAGCGGTCAGCGGGTGTCGTCCGGCAGCGAGGGTGGCCAGCAGGATCTTGGTCCGGTGGACCATCGACTCGGTGCCCTCGGGCGTCCATTCGTAGCCCACCGCCTTCGCGATGTCCGCGTGCTCGGCGGTCGGCCCGATCATCGCGCCCACGCGGGGCGAAGCTGCAGCGATCTCCTCGCAGTTCTGGATGCCCTGGATCGTCTCGACGGGGACGATGTACTCCAGACCCGTCACTTCCGCACGGGCCTCGAAGTGGTCCAGCAGGGCGTCGTACTTGAACACCTCGACGGCCGAGTTGACCTTGGGCGCAAAGACGCCGGTGAGCCCGGGTGCAATCGCCCACTCGAGGTCGACGCCGGCCAGCCCGGTGCCGAGGGAGTTCGGCCTGACGAACATGCCCATCGCCGGATGCGACTTCGCGAATCGCTCGACGGCGGCAGCGACCTGTTCGCGGGCCTGGGGCTTGAGGTGATCGGGGACGGAGTCCTCGAGGTCGAAGCACACGGCGTCGGCACCGGAGTCGGCGGCCTTGTCGAACCAGGACGTCTTGTGCGCCGGGACGAAGAGGACAGAGCGATAGGGCAACATCTCTACAGTCCTCTCAGTAGCTGCGTGGGAGTCCGAGGACGTGCTCGGCGAGATAGTTGAGAACCATCTCCTGAGTGATGGGCGCGATCCTCTTCAGACGGGCTTCGCGGAAGTAGCGCTCGACGTGGAACTCCTTGCCGTAGCCGTAGCCACCGTGGACCTGGATGGCGACGTCGGCAGCCTTGAACGCAGCGTCGGCAGCGAGATACTTGCCCTCGTTCGCTTCCTTGCCGCAGTCGTAGCCGTTGTCGAGCAACCACGCGGCCTTGTCGATCATGAGCTGTGCCGCGTCGAGGCGCATCATCGCCTCGGCGATCGGGTGCGCAACCGCTTGGTTCTGGCCGATCGGGCGGCCGAACACCTGGCGCTCGTTGGCGTACGACGTGGCGCGCCGAATTGCCGCACGCCCGATTCCTGTCGCGGCGTTGGACGCGATGATCCGTTCGGCGTTGAGGCCGGCCAGGATGGCGCGGAAGCCCTTGCCGACCTCGCCGACGACGTCCTCGTCGGCAACGAACAGGTCGTCGATGAAGAGCTCGTTCGTGTCGACCGCATTCCGACCGAGCTTCGGGATCTCGCGGATCTGCACGTGGTCCGGGTCCATCTCGGCGAAGAGCAGGGTCATGCCATCGGTACGTTTCGCGCACTCCTCGCGCTTCGTCGTGCGGACGAGCAGCAACATGCGCTCGGCCTCCTTGGCCTTCGTGATCCAGACCTTCTTCCCCGAGACCCGGAACCCGCCGTCGACCTTGCGTGCGAACGTCGTGATGCCGGTCGTGTCCGTGCCGGCATCCGGTTCGGTGACCGCGAAGGAGATGTGGAGATCACCGTTCGGGACGCGGGGGAGGAAGCGTCGCTTCAGGTCCTCCGATCCGTGCCGGATGATCGGGTCGAACCCGAAGATCCCGATATGGACTGCGCTGCACGCGTTCATCCCGCCGCCCGACGCGGAGATCTCGTGCTCGACGATCGCTGCCTCGGTGACGCCCAGGCCGCCACCGCCGTACTCCTCCGGAATGGTGATGCCCAGCCAGCCGGCCTTGGCGACAGCGTTGTAGAACTCCCAGGGAAACTCCTTGGAGTTGTCGTGCTCCATCCAGTACTGGTCGTCGAACGGTTCCATCATGTCGCGCACGGCCGCGCGGATGTCGTCGTGGAGGGAGTTCTGGGCAAAGTCCATCGGTCGTGTCCGATCAGTGTGCGGTTGGTTACTGAGACGTGGTCGGGAACTCGCCGGGATCCAGCTGGAATCGAGGTGGTCTCTTGGCCATGAACGCAGAGGCGCCCTCGACCATGTCGGCGCTTCCGATGGCCTGGACGAGCATGCCGACGCCTTGTGCGAACGAGTCCCGGGCGCTGTTCCACCAGACGTTGGAGCTGACCTTGGTGATCTCGAGGTATCGCGGACTGAGCGCGGCGATCTCCGCGCACCAGCGCTCCACCTCCTGCTCCAGCTCGTCTGCAGGGACGACCGCGTTGATCAGGCCGAGGTCGAGGGCCTGCTGGGCGGAGTACCGCCGGCAGAGCATCGCCATCTCCTTTGCACGCTTCTCACCGATCTGGACGGACAGGACGTTGGTAGCTCCGGTGACCGGCGCCGAGCCCACGCGGGGCCCGGTCTGTCCGAAGGTCGCTGTGGTCGAGGCGACCGCCAGGTCGCAGGCGACGACCAGCTCGTTGCCCCCACCCGCCGCAGCGCCGTTGATCGCGGCGACGACCGGACGAGGACAGGAGCGGATTGCGTCGAACATCCGCGAGGAGGCCCGGTAGAGCGCTCGCATGCCGCGTGCGGTCGGAGAAGTCAGGCCGGCGAGCATCCCACCGGCGCAGAATGCGCCCTCGGCGCCGGTGATCACCACCGAGCGGACATCTCCGCACTCCTCCAGCACCTCGGCCACACGAGCGGCCATGTGCTGGTCGTAGGCGTTCCGGGCCTGGGGGTTGTCGAGCGTGATCCAGCGGCTGTCGCCGCGGTCCTCGACGTGCACCGCACCTGATGACTCCACAAACTCATGGTAATCATGATCAGGGTTAGGGTCAAGTCGGCCCACTGGCCGGTCCGGACGGGGAGCCGCTCAACCTCTTCTCGACGCTGGTCCGTTGGCCGGAGCTGATGCGGCGGGTGAGTGCCCTCCGCGGCTAGTTCCTGACGCGGGGAGCGCTCGCCCAGACGCTTCGCGAGCTCGCGATCCTCCGGACCGCTGCGCTGCTCGGTTCGGAGTACGAGCTCACCCAGCATCGGTGGCTCGCGGCCGACATGGACGTCGATGCCGGGAGCGTGGAGGCGGGGCCTCTCGCTCGGAGGGCTCCTCCCCGACCTGGGGACCTCCGGAGGCGGCACTGATAGCACTGGTCGGCGAAGTGGTCCAGCTCGACGCGGTCACGGACGCGATGTGGACGAGGGCCTGCGAGCAGCTGGGGGAGAACGCCGCGGTGGAGGCGGTGCTGCTCGCCGGGTTCTACCGGATGCTGGCCGGCTTCATCGCGGTGGCGGCGACTAGGCCGAGCCGCTGCAGTGGCTCAGCGCCACTCGACGACTTCCTCCATGATCCCGGGGTGTCGCTCGAACACGAACGCCGCGAATTCCTCCATGTGCTGGCGCATGAGCTTCTCCGCGCGCGACCCGTTGCCGGTGTGGATGGCGCGGGCGATCGCCTCGTGGGCAGCGACGATGTCGCCGCGACGATCGACGGGGAACAGCACTCCGCGGACGCGCTCGTGGTAGACGTCTGCGAGCGACTGGCAGAACAGGGACACGATGCCGTTGCCGCTCGCACGGATCACGGCGGTGTGAAAGTCACTGGTGTGCAGGAGGTAGTCGTGCTCGTCGCTCACGTCCTTGACGGTGGCGGCGCCCTGCAGGCGGCCTGCCGACACGGCCTCACTGCGGTGCTCCGCGGCAAGGCGTGCGGCGACGGGTTCCATGATCAGCCGGGCTTCCACGAGCTCGCGGTACGTCGTTCCGCCCATCTGGAAGAACAGTGTCGCCATTCGACCGAAGCTCTCGCCGTGGAGGCCTTCGACGGTCGGTCCTCCACCGGGCCCCGGCTTGAGGGTGATGAAGCCGTTGACCTCGAGGATGCGCAACGCCTCGCGCAACGTGCCGCGCCCCACCCCGAAGTCGGCGATCATGTCCGCCTCAGGGGGCAGGCGGGTGCCGCGCTCGAGGCCTTGGGACTGGACGTGGCGCACGATGGCGCGAGCAATCACCTCCGACGTCTTGTCTCGTCGCCGGACCGACGCGTCCAGCCTCTGGGGCTCGACCGACATCAACACCTCCGAGATGTGGACGATGATTGGCAGGAATCCGCACGGTAGCACTGGGTGGCCGATTTCTCTGCTGCCCGGTCGCTATAGGGGCAGCGTCGAGCTCTCCGGCTGACCACGATCAGGAGATCCCGCGTCCGCAAGCCTCGCGGAGCCCCTCGACCAGCTGCTGACGGTACGGCAGCAAGCGGCGACGCATCCCGAGGAGCGCGAGCCCGATCAAGGTGTCCTGGCGGTGGTAACCGATCACTGCCTCGTCCTCGAGGTCGCCTTCGAGCACCCGCACGTCGTCGATCCCGTGGGAGGGGAGCCCGAGGAACTGGACCCGGGTGTCGTACTGGTCGGTCCAGAAACTCGGGAGGAGCTCGAAGGGCGCATCGGTGCGCTCTGCACCGGCGAGGCCGGTGATCAGTGACCTCGCCGCGTGGCCAGCGCAGTCCCCGGCCATCTGCCAGTGCTCGATCCGCAGGGGGTCCGCGCCGTACAGATCCAGGGGGAAGCGCGCGACGTCGCCGAGCGCGACCACGTCGCGTCGTGGTCCGCCCTCGGCGAGCGGGTGGAGGTCTCGGTCACATAGGACGCCGTCCGACAGGTTGAGACCCTGGCCTGCGAGCCAGTCGGTGTTGGGTACGCCGCCGACGGCCTCCACGACCACTTCGGCTGCGAGGGTCGTACCGTCATCGAGCACCACTCCGGTCGATCCCCGGGCGTCTCCCTCGATCGCCGCGATTGTCCTGCCGAGCACGAAGCGCACGCCGTGCGCCTCGTGGCGGCGCTGAACCTCGGCGCCGACGGCGTGCCCTGCTACGCGTTCCAGCGGCGTGCTCAGGGGTTCTACAACGGTGACCTTGCAGCCCAGTGTCGCCGCGGCTGCCGCGACCTCGCAGCCGACGAATCCGCCGCCGATGACGCCGACGCGCGGTCGGTCGACGAGCCGGCCTCGGAGACTCGCGGCGTCCTCCGGAGTTCGGACCGTGTAGCGCCAGCTGTGCGGGCCATCCAGTGGTAGCCGCCGTGGACCGACCCCAGTCGCGATGACGAGCCCATCGAACGAGATCTGCTCGCTCGTGCCATCTGGACCCTCGAGCGTCAGGCGCTTTGCGGCCAGGTCGCTTGACACGATCCGCGTGCCCAGACGCCAGTCGATCTCCGCGTCGGGCATCGGGAACTTCAGCACCTCGACGTCCACACCGTGCCAGAGGGCTTCCTTCGTCAGGGGCGGTCGGTTGTAGGGCAGGTGTCGCTCGGCGCCGATGACGCCGAGGTAGCCGGTCCACCCGGCCGCCCGGAGCTGCTGCGCGACACGCAAGCCGGCGACACCGCCGCCGGCCACCACGACCCTTTGCTCACCCAAGGAACTTCTGCTCCCACGGGATGACCTCGTCGAGGAGATGAGGGAACTTGCGCTGGGCGTACCGCTCGTACTCCGCGATGTGGCAGCGCATGCGTTCTTCCGCGACCACCGGGTCACGCGAGCTCAGAGCCTCGAAGATCTCGACATGGGCAGCGAGGATGGCCGCACGCCGATGAGCCGGGTAGTCGATCCCGATCGCGCTCCCGTCCATGATCCCCAGCAGGGAGTCCACGATGTAGCCGAACAGGGCGTTCCCGGATGACCACGCGATGATGCCGTGGAACCGGGTGCTCGCGTCGAGGAACGAACTCTGGTTGTCCAGCTCGTCTCGCATCTGCAAGACGGAGCCCTCGAGGGCGCTGAGCTCCTCGTCTGTCATCCGCACGGCAGCGAGACTGCTGGTCATCGGTTCGAGAGCCGAACGCACCTCGACGATGCTGCGGAAGGGTGCGTGCTTGAGCTGCATGAGCAAGATCACCGTGCTCGCCAGGTGCGATGCATCCGGATCCTGGAGGACAGGGCCGCCGCCGGGCCCGGGCTTCAAGGAGATGACGCCCTGGAACTCCAGGAGTCGAAGGGCTTCACGCAAGGTGCCGCGACCGGTCTTGTACCGCTCGAGCATCGTGCGCTCCGGAAGGAGCATGTCGCCGGGCTTGAGCCGTTCGCGGAAGGTGTCCTGCACGATGCTCTGGGCAAGGAGAACTGCTGCCTTGGGCGGACGTGCTCCGTGAGTCATGGACATTGCGTCTCCATTAGATCCCCTGCCAGCGTGGCGAACGCTTCTCCTTGAAGGCGCGCGCCCCTTCCCTGGCGTCCTCCGATGCCCTCACCGGTTCGCTGATCGCACGCTGGCGGTCGAACATCTCTGCACGCGGCCACTCGGCAGCCTCGACGATGGTGCGCTTGGTCGCTGCCACGGCCAATGGCCCGTTGCCCGCGATGGTCCCGGCCAGCTCGAGGGCCAGGTCGAGAGCCGTGCCCGGCGCCGCGAGGCGGTTGACCAGGTTGACCTCATGGGCACGCACGGCGGGTATGAGCTCGCCTGTCAACGCCCACTCCATGGCGAGGTGGTAGGGAATGCGCTGCGGCAGGCGGATCAGGCCGCCGCCTGCCGCGACCAGACCGCGCTTCACCTCGGGAAGCCCGAACAGCGCATCCTCTGCGGCGACGATCATGTCGCAGGCAAGTGCGATCTCGAACCCGCCGGCAATCGCGTGACCCTCGACCGCCGCGATGAGTGGCTTCGACGGCGGCCGCTCGACGATCCCGGCAAAACCCCGGCCGGGGATCGACGGTCGCTCGCCCCCGAGGAACGCCTTGAGGTCCATGCCGGCGCAGAAGGTCCTGCCTGCTCCCGTCAGGATGCCGGAGACGAGCGAGGAGTCCGACTCGAGCCGGTCCATCGCCTCCCCGATCGCGACGGCGGTGACCGTGTTGATCGCGTTGCGGGCCGCCGGCCGGTTGATGGTCACGACGAGTACGCCGTCGACCACGGTGGTGAGTACGGGAGCCGCGGCCGAGGTCTGCGTCATCGTGGGGACATCCGGATCGCGCCGTCCAGGCGGATGGTCTCCCCGTTGAGGTACGGGTTGTCGATCACGTGCAACGCCAGAGCGGCGTACTCCTCCGGACGACCGAGTCTCGAGGGATTGGGAACCTGCCGGGCGAGGCCTTGCAGGATCTCCTCGGAGTGGCGAGCGAGGATCGGAGTGTCGAAGACGCCCGGAGCAATGGCGCTCACGCGGATCTGTCGTTGGGCAAGGTCTCGGGCGGCGACCAGAGTCATCCCGACGACACCCGACTTGGCGGACGCATACGGGATCTGACCGACTTGGCCTTCCCATGCCGCTACGGAAGCCGTCAGGACGCAGACCCCTCGTTCTCCCTCGATCGGGTCGTGGGCGGCCATGCGTGCAGCCGCGAGCCGCAGCACGTTGAACGTGCCGGCCAGGTTGACGTCGACGATCTCGCGGTACAGCTCGAAGTCGCCGGCGCTGCCGTCGCGGTCGACCACCCGCACCGTGCCGCCACGGCCTGCGCAGTGCACGAGCGCTCGGAGCGGGGCCCGGCTCTCGGCGAGCTCGAGGGCGGCATCGACCGCTTCCGGGTCGCGGACGTCAGCGGGGGAGAAGGCAGCCAGGGCGCCGAGCGACTGTGCCCGTTCCGCGCCCGCGGAGGTGGGCAGGTCGAGGATCGTGACCGCGACGCCGCGGTCGACGAGCCTGCTGGCGGTCGCGAGGCCGAGCCCCGACGCACCGCCGGTGACGACTACCGAGGCGTTGTTCAGGTCCATGAGCTTCCTTGTCGGATCCGGGGGATGGTCAGGCGAGCGATTCGATGATCGTGGCGTTGGCCATGCCGCCTGCCTCGCACATCGTCTGCAGCCCGAAACGGCCGCCGGTCTGCTCGAGGTGGTTGATCAGCGTGGTCATCAGGCGTGCGCCGGAGGCGCCCAGCGGGTGACCGAGAGCGATCGCGCCGCCGCGCGGGTTCAAGCGGTCATCGTCGATCGGAAACTCTGCGTGCCAGGCGAGCGGCACGGAGGCGAAGGCCTCGTTGACCTCGACTGCATCGATCTGCTCGATGCTCATCCCCGCCCGTGCGAGGACGCGCGCGGTCGCCGGGATCGGTCCCGTCAGCATGAGGGTGGGGTCGTCGCCGACGACCGAAGAGGCCATGATCCTGGCGCGAGGTGAGAGGCCCATGCGTGCTGCGGCCTCCTCGCTCATCAGGAGCATGGCGCTGGCGCCGTCAGTGATCTGTGAGGAGTTGCCGGCGGTCACCTTCCACTCGATGGACGGGAAGCGACGGGCCGTGTCTTCGGTGCAGAAGGCGGGGTTGAGGCCGGCGAGACGCTCGGCGGTCGTCCCGGGTCGGATGGTCTCGTCCGAGCGGATGACACCTCCTTCTGCCGTGGTCACGGCGACGATCTCGTCGTCGAAGGCTCCAGCGGCGGCCGCGCGAGTGGCGCGGTCGTGCGACCGTGCGGCGTACTCGTCGAGCTGAGCACGGCTCAGACCCCACTTGTCGGCGACCAGCTCGGCCGAGACGCCCTGCGGCACGAGATCCGGGAAGCGTGCTGTCACGCCCGGCCCGAACGGATCGGCGCCCATGCGCGCCGAGCCCATGGGCACGCGGCTCATCGACTCGATACCCGCCGCGATGACGATGTCGTACACGCCGGCGGCGATGCCCTGTGCTGCGAACTCGACCGCCTGCTGACCGGACCCACACTTGCGCTCGATCGTGACCGAGGGGACGTGGACCGGGAAGCCCGCGGCGAGCCACGCCTGGCGGCCAGGGGTCGACGACTGTTCTCCCGCTTGGCTCACACAGCCGACCATGAGGTCCTCGACATCTCCCGGATCGACACCGGTCCGTTCGACCAGCGCGGTGATGACGCCGGCGAGCAGGTCGGTGGGATGCACGGTCGACAGGGTGCCCCCCGCCTTCCCGCGACCCATGGGTGAGCGGACCGCATCAACGATGACTGCTCCGGGCATGTCCACCTCGCTAATCGATGATTATAGTTATAATCTACATGCGCAACTAGGTCCGGGGCAACCAGTGCCTGGATGCTTGCGATCAGAGACTATTCAGCCGCATGATTGTCAGGAACTATCCGACGCGGAAGCTCTTCCGCTCGCACTGTGAGGTCCCCGTGACTGACGAGAACCAGCACGTCATCGAGCCGATGGTCTACGCCGGTCTGGTGCCGAACTTCGCCGACCCCGAGACGTGGACGTTTGCCCACGTCCTGCGTCACCACGCAGCCAGTCGCCCAGAAGCGGTGTGCTTGGACCTACCCGAGGAGCGGTCGAGCTGGACCTACTCCGAGGCCCTGGACCTAGCGGAGCGGGTCGCTTCGACGATGTACCGGTCGGGAGCCCAGCAGGGCGACCGGGTGATCCTGATGGCCGCGAACTCGTCCAGGTTCGTGTTCACCTGGTGGGGGACCGCCGTCGGCGGTCTGGTGGAGGTGCCCATCAACACCAGCTACGAGGGTGACTTCCTCCGGCACCAGCTGCACATCGCCGACGCCAGGTTCGCGGTGATCGACGACGTCCACGTCGAGCGCTGGGTCGCGTTGGGTGATCAGGCCCGCTGCATCGAGAAGTTCTGGGTGATCGACACGGGGACCGGGATCTTCGAGAAGGCCGTGGCAGTGCTTCGGGAGAACGGCTGGGAAGCTGCCTCGTGGGACGAGCTGCGTGACGGGAACAAGGTCGACCTGCCGACGCCGCGCGCGCAGGATCTCGGCGCGATCTTCTACACCTCAGGCACCACCGGACCTTCCAAGGGCGTGGCCATGCCCCACTCCCAGCTGTACTTCTTCGCGCAGATCGTCGTCAGCCTGACGCGACTGACCGAGGAGGATGTGTACCTGACGACGACCCCGCTCTTCCACGGCAACGCCACGTTCATGGCGGTCTACCCGGCGATCGTGGCCGGCGGCCGGGCGGTCGTGAGGCCCAAGTTCAGCGCGAGCCGCTGGATCGACCACGTGCGGGACTCGGGCGTGACAGTCACCAATTTCGTCGGCGTGATGATGGACTTCGCCTGGAAGCAGCCGCCCCGTGCCGACGACCATGACAACCGGCTCCGATGCGTGTATGCCGCACCTACGGCGAGCACGATCGTCGAGGAGTTCAAGGCGCGCTACGGCATCGAGGCGTTCGTCGACGCCTTCGGACTGACCGAGACAAGTGCACCGATCATGTCGCCGTACGGCGTGCCGCGGCCGGCCGGCGCCGCAGGGCTTGCCAACACGGAGTGGTTCGACATCAAGCTCGTGGATCCGGAGACCGATCGAGAGGTCGCCCTCGGTGACATCGGCGAACTCGTTGTTCGACCGGTCCACCCGTGGACGTGCAGCATGGGCTACTACAACATGCCCGAGAAGACCGTCGAGGCGTGGCGGAACCTGTGGTTCCACACCGGCGACGCGCTTCGCCGGGACGACGACGGCTGGTACTACTTCGTCGACCGCTTCAAGGACGCCCTTCGCCGACGGGGCGAGAACATCAGCTCCTACGAGGTCGAACAGGCCATCCTGGGGCATCCGTCGGTGGCCGAGGCGGCGGTCCTCGGCGTCCCCGCGGACCAGGAAGCCGGCGAGGACGAGGTGCTCGCCGTCGTGGTCCTGTCCGAGCCGGTGGACCCGGGCGAGATCCTCGCCTGGTGCCGAGGCCGGATCCCACCGTTCGCCATCCCGCGGTACGTGCGTGTCGTCGATGCGCTTCCCAAGACTCCGTCGGAGAAGGTGCGCAAGGCCGCCCTTCGTGAGGACGGAGTCACTCACGACACCTACGACGACACACTTCGCGTCGCGGCAGAGGGAGCGCTTCGATGATGGAGGACCTGGACACGATGGATCAGAGGCCGAGATCGTCCGGCCCGCTGGCGGGTGTGACCGTCCTCGAGCTCGGCACCATGTACGCCGCGCCGACCTGTGGCCGCATGCTGCGCGACTTCGGTGCGGACGTCATCAAGGTGGAGGACCCGATCCACGGCGACTATGCCCGGCAGTGGACTCCCATGAAGTCGGGCCAGTCCCTGGGTTTCGCCCGCCTGAACGCCGGCAAGCGCTCCGTGGCGATCGACCTGCGGACCGAGGCTGGGCGAGATCTCGTGCGCCGCCTCTCCGGCACGGTGGACGTCATCATCGAGTCGTTCAGGCCGGGCCGGATGGCCCAATGGGGCATGGGCTACGAGACCCTGTCGGCCGACAATCCCGGGCTCGTCTTGACCAGCGTCTCCGGGTTCGGCCAGACCGGCCCCTACCGAGAGAAGCCAGGATTCGGCACGGTCGCGGAGACCGGGAGCGGCTTCGCCTACATCAACGGCTGGCCCGAGACGCCGCCGACCTCACCGCCCTTCGGATTCGCCGACTCGCTCGCCGGCATCTCGGCAGCGATGGGCACGGCGATGGCGCTCTTCAACCGCGAGCGCACCGGCCGTGGGGATCACGTCGACGTGGCGCTCTACGAGCCGCTGATGTTCATGCTTGGTGACATGGTGCTCAACTTCACTGCAACCGGACACGTGCAGGGGCGTGTCGGGAACGGCACCGGGTCGGCCTCCCCGCGCGGTGTCTACGAGGCAGCAGACGGCAAGTGGCTGTCGATCGCGGCTTCGAACCAGGGGATCGCTGCCAGGCTCTTCGCAGCCATGGGGTGTCCAGAGCTGATCGAGGATCCTCGCTACGCCACCAACGCCGAGCGGATGAAGCACAACGACGAGCTGCAGGAGAGGGTCACGGCGTGGGTCGGCGCGCAGTCACGCCAGGAAGTCCTCGACATCCTGGAGAAGTTCGAGGTCGTGTGCTCTTCGGTCAACGACTCCAGTGACATCGTTGCCGACCCGCACTTCCGCGAGCGCACCTTAGTCGAGATCACCGGGAGCCAGGCGCTCGGTCGGATCTTGACGCCCGGGCCCGTGCTCCATCTCGCCAGCTACGACGGACCCGTCTACCACGGGGTTCCCGCGATCGGCGAGCACACCGAGGAGGTCCTGGCCGAGCTCCTGGGCGATTCGGAAACGTCCGATCTCGTGATCTGAGGAGCTAGGGCTGACCACCGTCGACGGTGAGCACCGACCCGGTTGTGTAGGACGACAGGTCGCTGGCGAGGTAGAGCGCAGCGCCCACGATCTCACCGGGCTGTCCGCCCCGCTTGAGCGCGAACGTCTGCGCTCTCGTCGCGAAGGCCTCGTTGTCCCAGGACTTGCTGATGTCGGTCATGAAAGTCCCGGCCATAATGGCGTTGACCCGGACCGTGGGACCTAGGGCATGCGCGAAGCCGGCCGTCAGCGCGTTGAGGCCTGCCTTCGCCGCTGCATAGGGCAGGATCCCCGGCCGTGGATGGACGGCTCCCGCGCTCGAGATGTTGATGATCGAACCGCCGTCGCCTGCTGCCATCCGCGCGCCGACGGCGGCCATGAGCCGGAAGGGTCCCTTCAGGTTGACCCCCACGACCTTGTCGAACAGCTCCTCGGTCACGTTGGCCTCGCCGTCGTACTGGGGCGACATGCCGGCGTTGTTGATCAGCACGTGTAGCGCACCGAACTCGTCGTACGCCTGCTCGACCAGATCGTCGAGGGCCGACCACCGGCCTACGTGGGCAGCGATCCCGACCGCGCGGACGCCAGTCTCGTCCCGCAGCTCCGCGGCGGTCCTGGTACACGCCTCTTCGTCACGGCTGACCACGACCACGTCGCCACCTGCCCGAGCGATGCCGCGTGCCATCGCTCGTCCGAGGCCCCTGGTGCCACCGGTCACCAGCGCGACCTTCCCGCTGAGGTCGAACTCGTTGGTCGTCCCGCTCATCGCTCGCATCTCTCGCTCTCGCCGAAGTACTTGCCGTTTCCACGGCCAGTTCGTTATCCTGATCATAGTTATCATCCATTAGGGCAGCCCTCTTGGCTACCCACCAGGCCGAAGAAGGTCGCACGTGACTGGCTTCCAACTGTCTCCGGAGCAGGACCAGCTCCGCGCGCTCGCAGCCGACGTGGCCCGCGACGTCTACGCGCCGCTGGCCGCCCAGTGGGACATCGACCGCACGCCCCTGCCCGACGGCGAGGTGAAGCGACTCGCCGATCTCGGGTTCCTCGGAATCGCCGTCCCCGAGGAGTACGGCGGTCAGGGAGGCACCCTCATGGATGCGCTGATCGTGATCGAGGAGCTCGCCAAGGAGTGTCGACCTGCGGCGTGGCAGGTGTTCGAGGCGAACACTGGCCCGATCCGTGTCCTGGAGTTCTTCGGCACCGAGGGCCAGAAGCGCGACTATCTCGCCCGGTCGGCGCGCGGCGAGCTCTCGATGGCGATAGGGATCTCCGAACCGGACGCCGGGTCTGCGGCGACGGACATGCGGACCCGCGCACGCCTGGAGGGCGACGAGTGGGTGATCAACGGCAGCAAGCGCTGGATCTCCAACGGGGGCCACGCCGACCACTACCTCGTGTACTGCAGGCTCAGCGACGACCCCGGCGCCAAGGGCATCGGGGCCCTCATCGTGCCGCGGGACACGCCCGGATTCTCGGCCGGCGCTCAGGAGAAGCTGATGGGCTTCCGCGGTGTTCCCAGCGCTGACCTGTACTTCGACGACGTCCGTGTCCCCAAGGACAACCTGGTCATCGACGCGGGCGGCTTTCACAAGCTGTTCGGGGTCTTCTCGATCGAGCGGCTGGGCAACGCGACCATGAGCCTGGCGATCGGGCAGACGTCACTGGACCGGACCAAGGCCTACGTCCAGCAGCGGGAGCAGTTCGGTCGACCCATCGTGGAGTTCCAGAACGTGCACATGACCGTGGCCGACATGGCCGTCCAGGTCGAAGCGGCCCGCCTACTAGTCCAGCGAGCGGCGGTGAACGCGGGTCGCGACCTCCCGGACCCGTACGAGGTGTCGGTCGCGAAGTGCTTCGCCAACGAGATGGCCAAGCGTGTCTCGGATCTCGCGATCCAGATGCATGGCGGGAACGGCTACACCGAGGAGTACGGCATCGAAAGACTGCACCGCGACGCGCACGGCTGGGCGATCGCGGGCGGCACGCCGGCGATGCAGCGAGTGCGGATCGCCTCCGAGCTGTTCGGCCGCGGCTTCAGCCAGCGACCGCCGGAGCTCGTGAAGTGACCATGGAGAATGTGCTCTTCGAGCTGCCGGAGCGCTACCTGACCCTGCAGCGCGAGGCCCGGGGCGTCGCCGCCGCGTGTGCCGATGTCGCGGCCCGGGCCGACGAGGCCGACCGATTCGATCCGGACGTGCGCAGCCGCCTCACCGAGTCGGGGCTCTGCTCGGTTGTCGTGGCCGGAGAGTTCGGTGGCCGCTTCGCTGCGGTCGACTCCCTGGCGGTGACCGTGGTCCGCGAGGCACTCGCGTTCGAGAGCGCGCACCTGGACTCGATGTTCGCGATGCAGGGCATTGGTTCGTTCGCCATCTCGGTGGGCGGCTCCGACGCAGTGCGCAAGCAGTGGCTGGCACCGGTGGGGTCGCTGGAAGCGATCGCTGCGCTCGCGCTCACCGAGCCCGACGTGGGCTCGGACCTCCGTGCGATCAAGACCACGGTAGCGAGCGACGGCGGCGAGCTGGTGGTCAACGGCCACAAGTCGTTCATCACGAACGCGGGCGATGCGGACTTCTACAGCGTCCTGTGCAGGGAGGGCGACGGCTACTCGCTCGTGCTTGTTCCGGCAGACACACCCGGAGTCTCGGTGACATCGCCCCACCAGGTGATCGCCCCGCACGTTCTCGGGGACGTGATGTTCGACGACGTACGCGTTCCCGAGGACCACCGACTGGGGGAGCCGGGCAACGGCTTCAAGCTGATGCTCGCGACCCTGGCGACCTTCCGGGTCTCGGTGGCGGGCGCAGCGGTGGGTCTGGCACAGGCTGCCCTCGAGGAGGCGCTGCGCCACACCTCGGCACGTGAGCAGTTCGGAGTCCCCCTTGCGCGACTTGGTCCCGTCCCCGCCAAGCTCGCCGAGAGCTGGGTGGAGATCGAGATGGCGCGTGCGATGTCCTACCGGGCTGCGGCCGCGGCCGCGCGAGATCCGTTCACCGCGTTGCACCTGTCGTCGATCGCCAAGGTCGGTGCGACGGAGATCGCCGGGCGCACGGTGGACAGGTGCGTCCAGGTCATGGGCCGCTTCGGTCTCCTTCAGGGCAGCAAGATCGAACGTCTCTACCGCGAAGCCAGGCCGATGCGGATCTACGAGGGCTCTACTGAGGTCATCCTCGACTCGCTGGCCAAGAAGCTGGTGAAGGATCGAGCGCAGGTCGGACGATGAGGAGGACGAGCGGATGATCATCGACTGTCACATGCACGTGTGGCCGGACCACATCGCAGACGCCATGCAGTCGCAACGTCCCTCCGGGATGCCGTTGCGCTTCGACGGAAAGGTGTCGGGCTTGTTGCGGACGATGGACGAGGTTGGCATCGACATGGGGCTCGCGCTGGGCGTCGGGATCAAGGCGTCGGTCGTGGCCCGGACGAACGAGTTCATCGGCACCGTTCCTCGCGACCGCCTCGTGCCGATGGGGACCGTGCACCCCGATCTGCCTGTCGAGGAGAACCTGAGGCACCTGAAGGACAACGGGATCGTCGGCGTGAAGCTGCACCCACTGTTCCAGGACCTGTCGTTCGACGATCCCCGAGTGCTCGACATCCTCACAGCTCTCTCCGAGGAAGGCATGCCCGTCGTCGCGCACGTCGGTGCCGGGGATGACACTGCCGCCAACGAACGCGGCACCCCAGCGAAGCTGCGCGCCATCGCCGAGTCGCTCCCGGAACTGCGGCTGATCGCCTGCCATTACGGCGGGTACCACCGGCTGGACGAGGCGGAGGAACACGTCGTCGGGTCGTCGGTGACCCTCGAGACCTCGTGGCCACCGACCATGGCTGAGCTGGATCGAGAACGCATCGTTACCTTGATCCGCAAGCACGGGGCAGACCGGGTCGTTTTCGGCTCGGACTGGCCGATGACGGACCCCGGCGCCGAGATCTCCGCGATTCGCAACCTCGGTCTCACCGAGCCGGAGCAGGAGGCGGTTCTCGGGGGAAATCTGGCGCGGATCCTGGGGCTTCCCTGAGGGCGGTGGGCCCGCGCATGACGCGGCTTGCCGTCGAGGTCGCTAATGCGTCGACCCGGGCCAGGTGTTCGTGGTGACCAGTGACGGTTGGGTGACGCAGGCTGCTGCACAGAGACACGTTGCCGCTCTGGATGACACGTCTGGGGAATTGAACGCCTCCGTCGATCGCGGGTGGCGTTCGCTTCGCCGTCGCTTTCCCAGCGCTCCGCTCGCGGTGTTGGTCACTGATCTTCCGATGTTGACGCCTTCGGTACTACGCAGCGCACTGACGAACGCCGGTACCTCGCCCTGTCCCCGTCACGTCGTCGACCATCGCGGGACGGGGACCACCTTCATTTCGATCCCGCCGCGAATGACGTTTGTCATGCAGTTTGGACCCGATTCCGCCCGTCGCTTCAGCGACGCAGGCTCGGAGGCCATGCCGCTTCCTCCGAGAGAGATCACCCACGACCTTGACATCCTGGTGGATCTCGAGGCACTGAACCCCCAACAGAAGGAAACGTTGTGCCCAACTACCGCGTTGCTGTGATCGGTGGCACCGGCCCTCAGGGCAAAGGCTTGGGCTACCGCTTCGCCCGCCACGGCCATGACATCGTGCTGGGCTCCCGTGCCGCCGAGAAGGCTGAGGTCGTCGCCGCCGAGGTGACCGAACGGCTCTCCGGTGTCGAGGGTGCGGGCGTCGCCCGCGGAGCCACGAACGCCGACGCGATCGCTGCTGCCGACGTCGTCCTGCTGGCGGTTCCGTACGACGGCCATGACGAGCTCGTTGCCTCGCTGCCCCTCGCGGGCAAGACCGTGATCTCCTGTGTCAATCCGCTGGCCTTCGACAAGCGCGGCGCGCACGGCCAGGTCGTCAACGGCGGCGAGGGCTCGGCGGCCGAGTCCGCCCAGGAGCTCGCACCCGAGGCCGTCGTGGTCGGTGCGTTCCACAACGTGTCGGCCGTCGGCCTGTGGGGCCACGACGAGTTCCTCGATGAGGACGTCATCGTTGTCGGCGACTCAGTCGAGGGCAAGCAGGTCGCGATCGACCTCGCTGCTGCCGTGACCGGCAGGCCCGGCGTCGACGGTGGCAAGCTCCGCCTCGCCCGCGTGCTTGAGCCCTTCACCGCCGTACTCATCTCGATCAACCGGAAGTACAAGGTGCACTCGGGCATCCGGGTACGGGGGCTCGAGACCGGGCGGTGAGTTTGCAGCAGGGGGTTGCGAGTTCGAGTCTCGTAGGCTCCACCAGCAAAACCCCAGGTCACCCTGGGGTTTTGTTCTTTTCTGGAGTGTTCCGGTCGACTTCGAGGTTGGCCTCTAGGGGGACTGGTGGGGGAAGGGTCAGCGCCCATGAGTGGTGGTGGCTCCCGTGGGGAGTCGGCTCGGGAGGCAAAGAGGATTCGCGACTGCCACGGTGTCTAGTGCGTCGTCGAGCACGCCAGCGAAGGTTGGGGATCGTGCCAGGTGTAGTCGGGACTGATGTTCGATTTTCTGGTCGTACTGACGGCTATGCATGAGAGCTTTGGCCCGTGACGGAACACCCGCTCCTGTTGCCCGGGCTCCACGAGCATCTCGTGACCAATGGGACGTTGGCCGCCCTCGATGCTGGGTGCGAGCTTCGGGCAGAGTTCGCGAAAGTCGACCCAGCTGACCAATCGCATGTGCTGGCACGACACGTGTACGAGCTCACCCTCCGCGCGCTGGAAGGCCGGACCGATCCCGGCGGGCGGATCCAGCTCCTCAACGAACTGGTCGGCTTACTTGAGGAACCCGCTGCAGTGGTCGACGTTCCAGCGCGACAGCTACGTCGGATCGCTCTACCGCCCGGTCCCGGCGTGATTGACATCGAATCCGTCAGGCCTAAGACGCCCCTCTCTGACGCGGCGCTACTGACGAACAATGTCGGCGAGCCCAACCTCGCCGCAGAACTTCGTGCGGAGATCGACACTTCCGACGAGGTCGACCTGTTGTGCGCCTTCGTGAAGTGGCACGGTCTCCGCCTTCTAGAGGACGAGCTCGGACGGCTGCGCCTTCGCCACGCGCCGCTGCGCGTCATCACGACGACCTACATGGGCGCTACCGAGCGAGCAGCGCTCGATCGCCTCGTGCGAGAACTGGGAGCCGAGGTGCGAATCCAGTACGACGCCGCCCGCACCCGCCTGCACGCCAAGGCCTGGATGTTTCGCCGTCAGACCCGCTACGACACGGCATACGTGGGTTCCTCCAACCTTTCTCGTGCCGCGCTTCTCGACGGGGTCGAGTGGAACGTCCGCTTGTCGCGGGTCGCGACCCCGGCGCTATTGGATAAGTTCCGCGGCACCTTCGACACCTACTGGAACGACGCCAGCTTTGAGGTTTACGACCCGGATCTCGATCGGGACCGGTTGGACGATGCGCTCGCCGAAGCTTCGGGACGCCGCCAGCACGACCGAGTGACGATCAGTCTGTCCGGGCTCGAGGTCAGACCGTTCGTCTACCAGCAGCACATGCTGGATGAACTGGCCGTCGAGCGCGATGTCCACGACCGTCATCGCAACCTGGTCGTCGCTGCAACCGGGACGGGCAAAACGGTGGTCGCTGCTCTTGACTACCGGAGACTGTGCGGACCCGCCCCCGCTCACCGGCCGCGCCTGCTCTTCGTCGCGCACCGTAAGGAAATCCTCGAGCAGTCACTACGTACATATCAAGAGGTCTTAGCGGACCCCACGTTCGGTGAGCTGTACGTAGCTGGCGCGCGCCCGGAGCGCTGGGACCATGTCTTCGCCAGCGTTCAGTCCCTGCAGTCGTACGGCGTCACGAACATTCCTGCAGACACCTACGACGTGGTGGTCATCGACGAGTTCCACCACGCCCAGGCGCCGACCTATCGACGGCTTATCGATCACCTGACCCCTCGTGAACTGCTTGGCCTCACCGCGACTCCGGAGCGCGCCGACGGCGTCGACGTCCGCGCCGAGTTCTTCGACGGGCGCACTGCCACTGAGTTGCGGTTGTGGGACGCCCTGGGCAAGGACTTGCTCTGTCCGTTCCACTACTTCGCTATCGCGGACGGCACCGATCTACGCCGCATCAGCTGGAGCCGTGGTCGGTACGACGAGAACGAGTTGTCGCACGTCTACACGGGCAACCAGGCGCGGGCGGAGATCGTGCTCAGGCAACTGCGCGACAAGATCATCAATCCCGGATCGATGCGTGCCCTCGGCTTCTGCGTCAGCGTGGCCCATGCTCGCTTCATGGCCAAGACGTTCAGCGCTGCCGGCATCCCCGCCCTGGCGGTCAGCGGGGACACACCCTCGGCCGAACGCCAACGCGCGCTCGACGATCTCAAGTCGCGCCGAGTCAACGTTCTCTTTGCCGCCGACCTGTTCAACGAAGGCCTCGACCTGCCCGATGTCGACACAGTGTTGTTCTTGCGTCCCACGGAGAGCGCCACGGTCTTCTTGCAGCAGCTCGGTCGCGGACTTCGCCGCACCCCCGACAAGGCCGTTCTGACCGTCCTCGACTTCGTCGGACACCAACGCCAGGAGTTTCGCTTCGACAAGAAGCTGCGCGCGCTTACCGGCCAGACTCGACGAGGCCTGGAACGCGAGATCGAACGAGGGTTTCCGTTCCTACCGTCCGGCTGCCAGATCGTCATGGATCAGCGAGCGCAGTCGTTGATCCTCGAGAACCTGCGCACCCAGGTTGCGAACAGCTGGAAGTCTATGACTGCGGAGCTGCGCTCCTACGGCGACCTCGACCTCGCGGACTTCGTACATGAGTCCGGAGTCGAGTTGCCTGACATTCTGCGACGCGGTCAGCGCTCCTGGACCGAGCTCCGCCGAGACGCGGGGCTTCCGACGCCCGTGGGTACGCCTCGCGAAAATGAAATACTCAAGCGAGTCCGCGCCTTCGCCCACGTTGACGACGAGCTACGAGCGGCCGGCTACCGCCAACTGCTGAGCTCAGGCACCCCATACGCCGATCTCACCCAGGTTGAACAGCGGTTGGCGCGGATGCTTTTCTTTTCCGCGTTCCCTAATGCCAACGGGTTCTCAACGTACGACGATGGCCTCGCCGCTATCCGCACCGAGCAGGCCGCCGCCGCCGAACTCGGAGCAGTCATCGATCTAGTGTTTGACGAGACCCGTCATGGTGCGGTGTCGTTGACCGGATCCTTGGCCGATGTGCCGCTTCGCGTCCACGCCTCGTATCAGCGCGAAGAGATCCTTGCGGCCCTCGACTATGCCAACCTCCAGCGCAAACCGACCAGCATGATGCAAGGCGTCGCCTACTGCGAGCCGCTCAACGTGGACGCATTCTTCGTCACCTTGAAGAAGTCCGAGGCCGACTACTCCCCCACGACGATGTACCGCGACTACCCGATCAGCCCAACCCTCTTTCATTGGGAATCGCAGAACGCCACCTCGGTCGCCTCACCCACCGGGCAGCGTTACCTCAGCGGCTCAAGCACGGTACTTCTCTTCTGCCGGATCGAGCACAAGGGCGAGTACGACACTGAGCCATATGTGTTTCTTGGGCCCGCCTCCTATGCCAGTCATGTGGGCGAGCGCCCCATCGCCATCACCTGGGAACTGCAGCACGCCATGCCGTCGACCTTCTTCGCGCGCGCCACCTTGGCCGGATCTTGATCAAGCTCGGCACATGAAGGATCAGGCCAGGTCCGACGATGAAGAGCATCGCGAACTAGGCTCCGCTCATGTCGAAACCAGCAGTGCGAGACGCTCTGGAGCGCTTCGTCGACGAGCGTGACTGGGCTCAGTTCCACAGTCCGGCCAATCTCGCAAAGAGCATCGTCATCGAAGCCGCCGAGCTCGTTGAGTGCTTCCAGTGGAGCGATGAAGCCGACTTGGACCGTGTGCGCGACGAGCTCGCTGACGTCCTTACCTACTGCCACCTGCTCGCAGCCCGCCTGGACGTCGACCCCGAGCAGATAGTTCTCGATAAGCTCAAGCGAACCGACGCAAAGTACCCCGTCGACCGATCTCGGGGACGGAGCACGAAGTATGACCAGCTTTGAGATCGAGGAGTTCGCGTTCGACGCCCGCGGCCTCGCAGCGTGGGCAGTCGGAGATCCCCGCTTTCGCAACTGGCCCGTTGTCTACCTGCTGGACAACCCGGACGAGATCTACGTCGGCGAGTCGCTGAACACCGTCGCCCGACTGCGGCAGCACCTTGACTCCCCCTCCAAGCAGCGACTCGTCGCAGCGCGCGTCATCGTCGACGAGACGTTCAATAAGTCGGTCTGCCTCGACCTCGAGTCCTTTCTGATTCGCCTCTTCGCAGGCGACGGCAAATTCCAGGTTCTAAACCGAAACGACGGCATCACCGACGCCGACTACTACCGGCGCGCGAGCTACCAAGAATCCTTCGACGCGATCTTCCAGGCTCTGCGCGAGCGCGGCGCGTTCACACGTCCTATACGCGAGATCGAGAACACCGACCTCTTCAAGCTCTCACCCTTCAAAGCCCTCTCTCCTGATCAGGCCATCGCTGTCGAAGACATCCTCAGCGGGTTGTTCGAGGACATCAACGCGAAACGTCAGAGCCGCATCGTGATTCAAGGAGATCCGGGGACCGGCAAAACCGTCGTCGCCGTGTACCTGATGAAGCTGCTTCAGGACATCAAGACAGCGGACCTCACCGAGCCCGCTGACAGCGACTCGATCCTGTCCGAGTTCTTCGTCGAGGGCTACCCCGAACTGCTTGAAGGCTTCCGTATCGGACTGGTCGTGCCGCAGCAGTCTCTCCGCAAGTCAATCGAGAAGGTCTTCCGAAAAACCCCCGGGCTCGATCCCGCCTTGGTCGTCACGCCCTTCGACGTCGGCGAAGATCCCGAGCGCTTTGACCTGCTGATCGTCGACGAGACACATCGTCTGAACCAGCGATCGAGCCAGGCTTCTGGCCAGAAGAACACCCAGTTCCGCACGATCAATGAGCGTCTCTTCGGCCAAGACGACATGGCCAAGACACAGCTCGATTGGATCATCGCGAACAGCGATCACCAGATCTTTTTGTTTGACTCGGCCCAGAGCGTCCGACCCCACGACGTCAGCGAGCACAGCCTGAACGGGCTCCTCGGCCAGGTCGACGACCAGCACCGCCGCTACCGCCTAGCGACGCAGATGCGAGTTCGGGCCGGCTCCGACTACGTCGGTTACGTGCGTCGGGTCCTATCGGCAAATCCTCCGGAGCCCGAAGCCTTCGACGGTTACGACCTGCGCATGTTCGACGACCTCGCCGAAATGCACCGAACGATCCGAGGACGCGACGCCGAACACGGACTCGCACGCCTTGTCGCCGGCTACGCATGGCCCTGGCTGAGCCGAAGGAACGCGGCAGCGTACGACATCGTGCTCGACGGCGTCGAGCTGCGTTGGAACAAGACCGATGTCGACTGGATCAACTCCGCTGGCTCCATCAATGAAGTCGGGTCCATTCACACAGTCCAGGGCTACGACCTGAACTACGCCGGGGTGATCATCGGCCGCGACCTCTGCTTCGATCCCACCAAGCAGCGACTCGTCTTCGACCGGGCTAGCTACTTCGATGCCAAAGGGAAGGAGAACAACCGGGCCCGGGGGATCACGTACGGCGACGATGACATCCTGCGGTTCGTTCGCAACATCTATTCAGTGCTGCTCACCCGCGGGATGCTCGGTACCTACATCTATGTGTGCGACGACGAGCTGCGCAGATACCTTCGCCAGTTCTTCTAGGCACCCGCATGATCAATGGGCCGGTGGCAGTGCACCACCGAGCAATCGGTGGAGGGCGCGCACCTGCCCGGTGCTCCACGGGCCATCCGCGCTCAGCTTCGCGTAGAGCTTCTTGGGCCACAGGACGTCGACATCACGAGTGACGAACGAGCCGCCAATGAGCGGCCAGTCGGCCTCGACGAAGCAGAGAACGCCGTGCACTACTCGGTCGTCTTCCACGATGCCGCGCACGACCTCAACCTGCTTCCGCACGCTGTCGACGACCCTGGTGCAGTCGCGCCGACCGACTAGGAGCTTCTCGACTCGTGGGCGCAGGACGCCCCCTTCCACCTTGAGGGTCGGGCGGCCCTTGTATCGCTTCGCGTCGACCACGTAGACGCCTGACCTAGCCACGACGATGTGGTCGATGTTGGCCCTGCTCCCAGGGATCCGCCGGTCGTGCAGCACGCGTATCGAGTCGGATGCGTACTCGTTGAGTCGAGCGCCAAGACGCTCTTCTCCGATGGCGCCCGTGTCCCAGGCCGTCGTGGACTGCGGCTCATCGCCAAGGGCAAGGATCAGTCCGCCCAGCCGGGGATGCTTCACTCGGATTCGCTGCTCCCGCGAAGCTCGGCGGCGCTCGAACTCCCGGCGCGCGGACCCGCCAGGCACGCCAGGCTCGACCTCGGTCGGGTCCCCCTCGCGCCGGGAAAGCTGAGGCTTTTCGGGTTCGCTCGGCGCCGGAACGCACTCGACACAGCGCACCGTCTTGGTCGACTTCTGGTAAATCGCGTCCGTTCTTGCGGGCAGATCGACGCCGCATGCCCGACACGTTCCGGCGTACCGCAGGCGCATGTGCTTCTCGTCCGGGACGGGCACCTCGGTCATTCTCGCGACGCTAACCGTCGAGCAACACATTCGTCCCGGCTTTCGGCTTCCCGACAGCGCGCCCCCCGCGCTGACGACGATTGACGAGTTCCAAGACAGCCCCCGCTCTCGCAGCCGAACAGCCTTCAAACCGAGCGGCACGCGTGCTACGAAGGTTCGTAGAAGGTCCGTCCCCCCGGGGACGGGCCAGCGTCATTTCAGGGGTCTTTGACGAGACGTGACGGGCGGTGACGAGCACATCATGCACGGTGGAGTGAAGTTCTACCGCGGCTCCGCAGCCGCCGCCCGCTCCTACGTCGAGGCCGACCACTCCCGCGCCGACGACTACTACCTGGCCGAGGGGAGCGGCGTCGCCGAGCACTACGCCGTCGTCGTCAGCGACGACGGTGTCGCCACCGAACGGCGGCCTGACCTCGACGGCGCGGCGTACGAACATTGGGTCGCCGGGTACGACGTCGCCACCGGTCAGGCGAAGGGACGACTGCGCGACGACGACCACGCGCTGCGGTTCGTCGAGGTGGTCGTCAACGGTCCCAAGACCTGGTCGCTCGCGGCTGCGCTCCACCCCGAAGTCGCCGCTGCTTACGAAGCCGCGCAGGCGCGCGGCGCAGAGGAGATCATCGACTGGGTCGCACAGCACGCGACCACGCGCGTGGGACCGCGCGGTCGACAGGTCCAGGTGCCCGTAGAGAAGATCGAGGCTGCCGTCGTACGGCACTACACCTCGCGTGCCGGCGACCCGCACCGTCACCTTCACCTCCAGATCAACGCGCGTGTGTTCGCTTCTGGTGCGTGGCGTGGCCTCCACTCGGTCGGCGTCGTCGACTCCATCGAGGCACTCAACGGCATCGGTCACGCTGCCGTCATGTGCGACCCGGAGTTCCGTGCGGCTCTGGCCGCCCGGGGGTACACGCTCGACGAGGCTGGCGAGGTCGAGGAGCTCGCGCCGTACGCCGGACGGTTCAGCCAGCGCGCCTCCCAGATCACCCGCAACGTCGACCGCTACGAGGCCGAATGGCGAGCGGACCATCCCGGTGAAGAACCGGGGCCGAAGCTGCGGCGCACCTGGGACCGCCGCGCGTGGGCGGACGCGCGCCCCGACAAGGTCGTCCCTGCCAACGGTGCCCAGCTTGTGGCGCGTTGGAACGACGAGCTGCTCAATCTCGGGTTCCAACCGCCGACCCAGTCGAGACAACTCGACCCGACCGCCGTCGGCCGGCTCCGGCGGGACGTCGCCGTCGATCTGATGCTCACGCGCTTGGGCTCGAAGCGCTCCGCGTGGAACGCCGCGGACATCCGAGGAGAAGCGGAGAAGCTGATCGCGTCCGTCGGGGTCATTGTGGATCGAGCCGTTCGAGTGGAGCTCGCCGAGGACCTCACCGCGCGTGCAGTGCGCGAGTGCCGACCACTGCGCGAACGGACCGACGTACCCGACCACATCCGCAACCTCACCTCCGACCGGGTCCTCGCGATTGAGGCAGAGCTGATTGACAGCCTCGCCACGCGTTCGATGGGACCGGTCGAGCACGCCCCCCGCGTCCACGGCGCCGGCCACCTCGACATCGCTCAGCGGACGGTCGTCGCCGCCCTGGCCGGCGAGGCCGGTCTGCTCGTCATCGAAGGCGCAGCCGGCACGGGCAAGACCACCACGCTGGCCGCCGCGCGCGACGTACTCGACGCCCACGACCGCCGACTCGTCGTCGTCACCCCCACCCTCAAGGCCGCGCAGACAGCCCGGCAACAGGTCGGCACCGACGCGTTCTCTGCGGCGTGGCTCATCCACCAGCACGGGTTCCGGTGGGACGACGACGGAAACGGGTGGCAGGTCGACGCCAGTCCCGACGCCCGCGCACGGCTGCTGCCCGGCGACGTACTCCTGGTCGACGAGGCCGGCATGCTTGATCAGGACACGGCCCGCGCGCTGTTCGCGATCGCCGACCGTGCCCACGCGACCGTCGCCCTGCTCGGGGACCGTCACCAGCTGCCCGCCGTCGGCCGTGGCGGGGTGCTGGACCTCGCCGCGCGGTGGGTGCGGCCCGAGGCGCACCTCGAGCTCGAGTCGGTGCACCGCTTCGCCGACCCGGCGTACGCCGACCTCAGCCTGCTCATGCGCGGCGGTGAGCGCCCGGGTGAGGTCTTCGACGATCTCGTCGCACGCGGCGAGATCGTCGTCCACGCCAGCAAGGTCGAGCGCGCCGACGCAATCGCCGACATCGGCGCAGCCGGTGACGAGCTGATCATCGCTGACACGCGCGAGCTGGTCGGATCCATCAACGCAGCCATCCGCGACCTCCGCCACGACACTGGTGCGCGAGTTGGTGAGCGAGATGGTGAGCCTGTCACCCGCCTGGGTGAGCGGATCGGTCTCGGTGATCGCGTCGCAACGCGCCGCAACGATCGCGACCTCGGCGTCGCCAACCGCGACGTCTGGACAGTTGCCGGCATCGGCGACGACGGAAGCCTCGTCGTCACCGGCCGCGCCGGTCAACGCGAGCTTCCCGCCGACTACGTCAACCGACACGTCGAGCTCGCCTTCGCCTCGACCGCGTACGGTGCCCAGGGGGAGACGGTCGACTCCGCCCACCTCGTCGTCGGCGAGGTCACCGGCGCAGCCGCGGCGTACGTCGGCATGACCCGCGGCCGCCACAACAACGTCGCCCATCTGGTCGCCGACTCGGTCGAGGACGCACGCCAGCAGTGGATCGACGTCTTCAGCCGCGACCGCGCCGACCTCGGACCCGGCCACGCCGCGACCCGGGTCGACGAGGACATCGACCGCTACGGCACCCAAGCCCCCACAGGCGCAGCGCTCCTCCAGGCCGCAGCCCTGGCTGCGAGCCAGCGCGGGACGGAGCCCCCGCCGCCGTACCCGAGCCGTCCGACCAGTCCCGGCATCAGTCGCTGACCAGCTTGTCCCCAGGTGATCGCTGCCGACCCCGTCCAACACATAGGTGACCGGAGGAGGCCGCGGATGTCCGATCCCGGGCCGTCGCGGTTGCTTCTCCGGGCACGGGCGCCACCAGGTGCTCGCAGAACCAAGGAGACCGATCATGACGATCAAACCGCTGGGCGTCCCCGACGACTGGGACGACAACCACATCCTGCTGTTCGAGGAGTTCTGCGCATTCATCCGTACGCCGCAGCGCACAGTTAGGGAATGGCGCCGACTCAACCGAGGCCCGAAGTGGTGGAGGTTCAACGGCAACGGACGGCTCTACACCACCGTCGCCGAACTCCGCCGCTTCCTCGAGGCCGGTGAGTGAGATGGCCGCGACCACCGGTCCGGCCGACCAGCGACCCCGCTGGCTGAGCATCACCGGCGCCGCGCTTTGGGTGAGCCTCTCCGCCAAGACCATCCGCCGCAAGATCGCCGCCGGCGAGCTGCGCGCCTACCGTTGCGGCAAGACCATCCGGATCAAGACCGACGACCTCGAGGCCATGATGCGTCCCGTGCCATCGGCAAAGGATTGGTGATCTGCGACCTGGTCAGTGCGTCCCGGATGCAGCGCGTCATGGCCGGGTCAAGACGCGGGGCGCATGCTTGCCGGCATGCACGTGCTACGATGCATGCCGGCAAGCATGTTGGGAGAGTCTGATGTCAGAGCGGAACGACCTGGACCCGAACGCGGACGCGGCCAGCGAGTTGGCGCGCAAGGGGGGCCGCGCGCGAGCTGCGAAGCTCGGCGCAGAAGAGCGCAGTGCGATCGCTGCGGCAGCGGCCGCCGCCCGCTGGGGCGACGTTCACGTTGCGGAGAGCACCGGAGAGATCCGGATCGGCAATTTGAGCATCGCCTGCGCGGTTTTGGACGACGGCACGCGGGTGGTGAGCCAGTCGACCGTTCTGCAAGCGCTCGGGCGAAACCCCGAGAAGTCGCGACGGACCAGGGGCACTTCCGAACTGCGCGCGCCCTTCCTGCTGGCCAACAATCTTCAGCCCTTCATCAGCGATCAGCTCAGGGATCTCGACGAGCCGATCCCGTACCGCGTGGCTGGTGAGTCTGGTCGCTCCCTTGGCTACCGCGCCGAGATGCTTCCGCTCGTGTGCCTGGTCTACATAGACGCGGCGAAAGCGGGGGCGCTCGACAGCAAGCAGATGGGCGCGGCTGCGGCAGCAGAGATTCTGTACCGGGGCCTAGCCACGGTCGGAATCGTGGCGCTCGTCGACGAGGCCACCGGCTTCCAGGAGCGTCGCGCGCGCGACGAATTGCGCAGCATCCTCGAGGCGTACGTTTCGGCGGAATTCCGGCAGTGGGTTCGGGTGTTCCCCGACGAGTTTTTCGAGCAGATCTATCGACTGCAAGGATGGGACTACGACAAGCGCAGTAGCAAGCGGCCCGGCTACGTTGGCAAGCTCATCAACAAGTACATCTACGACGCCCTCCCGGTTGGCGTGACCGAGGAACTCCAGCGCCTGAACCCGAAGAATGAGCGTGGCAATCGTCCGCGCCGCCACCATCAGCACCTCACCGCGGACACCGGAAATGTTCACCTCGATCGGCAGATATCGACGGTCATCACTCTTATGCGCATCTCAAACTCGAATAGCGAGTTCGAGGACCTGTTCGCCCGTGCGTTCGCACCGCAACTGCGGCTGCCTGTGGTGATCGATCCCGGAAGCTACCGCGACGCGCCCAAGCAGTAGTCGAAAATCAGGGATCGGGGGCGGATCGCCACTTTGGTGCCCGCAATGAGGATCTTGTTTCCCTACGTTGCCGCTGAGTGAATGGCGATGCTGCCCCGATAACGATCCGCACTACACGCTTCTCTGCCGATGCGGCTCGTCCGCCGTCTCAGATCGGTGTGTCCGGATGACCGACGTGACGCACCGGCTTCGATTCGGCAAGCGGGCATCCCTCCGGCTTTCGCCGCGGGTCTGCTGCCCCCGCCAAGCGGCGCTCATCCATGACCGGTGCCATCAGCGGCTATGGCTGTGCCCAGGGTGATGCGACGGCGGTCCATTCATCTGATCTGAGGCATTGCTGGCGTCGATCCACGCTGCGGCCGCCGCGATTAGCAGCAACACGGTGGCTGCCCACATCAACGCCCTGATGACGAACGAGTACTTCCGAAACCGCTGACGTGGCTTGTCCACCCCCTTCACGATGTTGATGTCGGGCAGCGATGCGCGCACTCCCAAGCGCTCTTCGAGCGTTGCTAAGGCCGGCTCGACAGCTTGAACCAGTTCTCGCGTTCGTGATTCGAGTAGTAGGAAACTGAGCGTGATGACGGCGCCCGTCACGGCGATCCCCACGGCCACTACGTGGTTGTCGGCCTGCATCGAGGTCCCGTAGCCAGCTATCACAAGCGCGAAGCTGACGAGAAAGTACGAAATGACCTGCATTCTCTGGCCAGCGTGCATAGCGAACCAGTTCCACGCGTGCTGAAGTGCTTCTCGTTCAGCTTCAGCCTTCTTGTCGCCTTCGTCGGTCGTCATATCCTCATACTGTCATCGAAACAGCGAGGCGGGGTGGCCAACCGGCTCGTCGGTGCGGAACTCCACCGAGAAACTGACTGGCCTACGTGACGACGTGCCCAGGCGCAGCGCCATACGACGCGAGCGCGCGCTCACGGTTGCTGACAATGCCGTCGGCGATCTGCCTAATAGAGCGGCTCAACCACATGTCTGCCGCCGTGCCCTCGCCGTAGTCGGCAAGCGCGATGCTGTTCACGCGCCCCTGTTCTTCCAATTCGGCGGCGTTGTTGTAATTGCTTTCGCCGGGCGCGTAGACACCAAACGTCTTGCCGCCCATCTTGTTTATCACCGAGAAGCTCGGTACATCGCTTGGGCCGTCAGCGATGTAAATCATGTTGCGGATCGGGACCCGGCGAGAGTCTTCCGGAATGACAGAGTTTACGTCGACGCGACCACCTTCTTGCACGTTGACGCCCTTGTTGATTTCGAAGATCGCCCTCGTCTTGCTCGTGTTGTCGATCGTGTAGCCCACCTGCGCGACGACTTCGGACGTTGCTTCAAGTTGTTCGCGGTACCCCGGTGGCGCGGCCGCTGGCAGCAAGTCGCATGCCCACACACCATCAACGTGCTTGAACAACTTGCTTCCTTCAATCATCGCCCGTAGGCCAGTCGAGACGACGTAGTGCTCGACACGGACCTCGTGGCGGCGATAGCGCTCGTTGGCCAAGACCAACTGGCGCATCCGGTCGAAGAATTCTGGAATCCCAGGAGCCAGTTCGATTGCCGCGCCAATCTCACGCAATTTGTCGTTCGTGAGGTCCTTGAAAACGCCGTGCTGAACATACGAGAGCATGTGGTTGAGGTAGACCGTATCCTTCGACACCTTGCACCCGACACGTGAGTAGTACTCCGCCAGCTCGTTCGACTCATCCCAGAAGGTCCTGGCGTCGACGTCATACGCCTCGAAGAGCGGCTCCTGCATGTAGCCGTGTGTGAGAGTCTTGTCGAAATCCCAGATAAGCGCGATTACGTTCTGGGTATAGATGGCGGGCGGCATCAGGCCATTTCGACGTGCCCAAAGGCGACCCGTCCATCGTCACGCACCCAGTAGCCCTGGAGTTCGCAACCGCGCTCGCGAAGCGCTTCATGAGCACGACCGAGTCCGGCGAGTGGCAGCACGGCGCGCATGACCCATTCGTCGGCAACGGCCCACTTCTCGACCGTGGACAATACGTCATCGTCGACGCTGTCTACAAAGACCTCGACGTGCCGACGGTCCGGCAGGTCCAGCGCGCCCACCACCCCATCGGTCTGGCTCTCGTTGGTTCGCACATGGCAGATCTCTCCGTGCCACTCCCAAGCCTGCCGTGCGGCGTCCAACGCGTCCCTTCCACCAAAGGAAGACGCTGATCGGTAATGCATCTCGTTCATGTCTGCCTCTCTGTCCACCCGTTACGGCACACCGTAGTAGGACGCACGCGTTGCAGCAGGTGAACTCTTCATCTCTTGGGCGGAACCCGTAGGACGTCCGACTCTGCCAGGGTGACCATGACCGGCTGGCGCTCGCTCACGAAGGAGACCGCACGCGTATTCAGTAGATGATGTCGCAGATTTCACCGGCGGCGTGGCGTATGCCCGCGCGCGACACCATTGGGGCTCGATCAGTTACGATTCTCACATGTGAGCCCGGAGTGCCGGGCCCCGATCGGCCCGGGAGGGCGCAATGCGAATTCTCGCCGAAGTAACGCCGACCCCCGAGCAGCTAAAGATCCTGGCGAACACCACGCCAGGCTTCACCCTCATTCGCGGCGCCGC
>NZ_SSXI01000090.1 GCF_004803405.1 Nocardioides sp.
CGTGCCGCGGGTCGGACGCTCGCCGCCACGGGTGGGACGGCCACCGCGGCCGGGGACACCGGCGCGGGCGGCAGCCTGGGCCTGACGCTCGGCACGGGTGCCGGCGACCTCGCCCTTGTAGATCCAGACCTTCACGCCGATGCGGCCGAAGGTCGTGCGGGCCTCGTAGAAGCCGTAGTCGATGTCGGCACGCAGCGTGTGCAGCGGAACCCGGCCCTCGCGGTAGAACTCGGTACGCGACATCTCGGCGCCGTTGAGGCGGCCGGAGCACTGGATCCGGATGCCCTTGGCACCGGAGCGCATCGAGGTCTGCATGGCCTTGCGCATCGCGCGACGGAACTGCACGCGACCCGACAGCTGCTCGGCGACGCCCTGGGCGACCAGCTGAGCATCGATCTCGGGGTTCTTCACCTCGAGGATGTTCAGCTGAACCTGCTTGCCGGTGAGCTTCTCCAGCTCGGTGCGGATGCGGTCGGCCTCGGCGCCACGACGGCCGATCACGATGCCCGGACGCGCGGTGTGGATGTCGACACGGACCCGGTCACGGGTGCGCTCGATCTCCACCTTGGCGATGCCGGCCCGCTCCATGCCCTTGCTGAGCAGCTTGCGGATGGCGACGTCCTCGCCGACGTAGGCCTTGTACAGCTTGTCGGCGTACCAACGCGACTTGTGGTCGGTGGAGATACCGAGGCGGAAGCCGTTCGGGTTGATCTTCTGACCCATTACTTCTTGGCCCCCTTCTTGGACTTCGCGACAACAACGTCTGCTGGCTGTACCGCGATCGTGATGTGGCTGGTGCGCTTGTTGATCCGGGTGGCCCGGCCCTGCGCACGCGGCCGCCACCGCTTCATCGTCGGGCCCTCGTCGACCCGTGCGACGGAGACGACCAGGTCGCCCGCAGGCAGGCCCTCGGTGGTCTCGGCGTTCGCGACGGCGCTCTCGAGAACCTTGTAGACGGTCTCGGCGGCCGACTGGGGCGCGAACTGCAGCAGCGTCAGCGCCTCGTCCGCGGGCAGGCCACGGACCAGGTCGACGACGCGGCGCGCCTTCATCGGGGTGATCCGCTGGAAGCGGGCGGAGGCGAAGGCACCGGGCTGGTCGCCGAGCAGCGACTCACGGCGGGCGCTGGTGCGCCGGCGGTCAGTGGTAGTCATCGACGACGTCCCTTCCGGTCTTCCTTCACGTGCCCGCGGTACGTGCGGGTCGGGGCGAACTCGCCCAGCTTGTGGCCCACCATCGAGTCGGAGATGAAGACCGGCACGTGCTTGCGTCCGTCGTGGACCGCGATCGTGTGGCCGATCATCGCCGGGATGATCATCGAGCGGCGCGACCAGGTCTTGATGACGTTGTGCGTGCCCTTGTCGTTCTCCGACTCCACCTTCTTCATGAGGTGGTCGTCGACGAAGGGACCCTTCTTCAGGCTGCGAGGCATATCAGTTACTTCCTACCCTTGCCGGACTTGCGGCGACGGATGATCTGGCTGTCGCTGGCCTTGCGCTTGCGCGTACGGCCCTCGGGCTTGCCCCACGGCGAGACCGGGTGGCGACCACCGGAGGTCTTGCCCTCGCCACCACCGTGCGGGTGGTCGACCGGGTTCATGACCACACCTCGGACGGTCGGGCGCTTGCCCTTCCACCGCATGCGGCCGGCCTTGCCCCAGTTGATGTTCGACTGCTCGGCGTTGCCCACCTCGCCGACGGTGGCGCGGCAGCGGACGTCGACGAAGCGCATCTCGCCGGAGGGCAGGCGCAGCGTGGCACGCGAGCCCTCGCGAGCCACCAGCTGCGCGCTGTTGCCTGCGGAACGGGCCATCTTGGCACCGCCACCGGGACGCAGCTCGACGCAGTGGATCGTGGTACCCACGGGGATGTTGCGCAGCGGCAGGTTGTTGCCGGGCTTGATGTCGGCGCCGACGCCGGACTCCACCCGAGCACCCTGGGCGAGGTCCTTCGGCGCGATGATGTAGCGCTTCTCGCCGTCGGCGTAGTGCAGCAGCGCGATGCGCGCGGTGCGGTTGGGGTCGTACTCGATGTGAGCGACCTTGGCGGGCACGCCGTCCTTGTCGTAGCGACGGAAGTCGATGATCCGGTAGGCCCGCTTGTGACCGCCACCCTGGTGTCGGGTGGTGATCCGACCCTGGTTGTTGCGGCCGCCCTTCTTCGGGAGCGGACGGGTCAGCGACTTCTCCGGCGTGGTCCGGGTGATCTCGGCGAAGTCGGCCACCGACGAGCCGCGACGGCCCGGGGTGGTCGGCTTGTACTTACGGATTGCCATGTCTCTTCAGTCCTTGTCCAGGCGCCCGGTCAGGAGACCGGACCTCCGAAGATGTCGATGCGGTGACCCTCGGCCAGGCTGACGATCGCGCGCTTGGTGTCCTTGCGCTTGCCGATGCCGTTGCGGGTCCGTCGGGTCTTGCCAGGCCGGTTGAGGGTGTTGACCGAGGTGACCTTGACGCCGAACACCTTCTCGACCGCGATCTTGATCTCGGTCTTGTTGGCGTCGGGGCGCACCACGAACGTGTACTTGTTCGAGTCGAGGAGGCTGTAGCTCTTCTCCGACACGACCGGCGCGATCAGGACGTCGCGGTGGTCCTTGTGCAGCGTGCTCATCAGTTGTCCTCCTCGGCGTCAGCGTTCTCGGCCTTGGCGGGCTTCTCGGCCTTCTCAGCCTTGGCGGGCTTCTCGGCCTTCTCAGCCTTGGCGGGCTTCTCGGCCTTCTCGACCTTCTCGGCCTTCTCAGCCTTGGCCGGCTTCTCGGCGGCCTCGGTGGTGCCACCGCCGGAGACGAACAGGTCGAACGCAGCCTTGCTGAACACCACGTCGTCGCTCGCGAGCACGTCGTAGGTGTTGAGCTGGTCGACCGCCACGATGTGCACCTCGGGCGCGTTGCGCAGCGACAGCCAGGTGATGCTGTCGGCGCGCTCGAGCACGACGAGGAACTTGCGGCGGTCGCTCAGCGCGAACAGCGACGTGAGTGCGCCCTTGGTCGACGGCTTGTCGCCGGTGACCAGGGAGTCGACCACGTGGATCCGCTCGTTGCGGGCCCGGTCGGAGAGGGCACCGCGCAGGGCGGCAGCCTTCATCTTCTTGGGGGTGCGCTGGCTGTAGTCGCGCGGCTGCGGGCCGTGGACGACGCCACCGCCGGCGAACTGCGGTGCGCGGGTCGAGCCCTGGCGAGCGCGGCCGGTGCCCTTCTGCTTGTAGGGCTTGCGGCCACCGCCCCGCACCTCGGCGCGGGTCTTGGTGGCGTGGGTGCCCTGACGCGCAGCAGCCTGCTGGGCGATGACCACCTGGTGGATCAGCGGGATGTTGACCTCAGCGTCGAAGATCTCGGCGGGCAGATCAACCTTGACGACGGAGACAGTGTTAACCATGTCGATCAGGCCTTCCGGCTCATCGGCTCGGCCAGCTTCGCGGCAGAGCGGAGGACGACGACGCCACCCTTGGGACCGGGAACGGCGCCCTTGAGGAGGATCAGGCCCTTCTCGACGTCGACCGCGTGCACGGTGACGTTCTGGGTGGTGATGGTGTCGGTACCCATCCGGCCAGCCATGCGCATGCCCTTGAAGACACGACCCGGCGTGGCGCACGCGCCGATCGACCCGGGCTTGCGGTGGTTGCGGTGGGCACCGTGCGACGCGCCCACGCCGGAGAAGCCGTGACGCTTCATGACGCCGGCGAACCCCTTGCCCTTGCTGGTGCCGGTCACGTCGATGACCTCACCGGCCTCGAAGGTGTCGACCGGGAGCTCCTGGCCCACGGTGTAGGTCGCGGCGTCCGCGGTGCGGATCTCCACGAGGTGGCGGCGCGGCGTCGTACCGGCCTTGGCGAAGTGGCCCGACTGCGGCTTGTTCACCTTGCGGCCCTCGATCTCGCCGAAACCGATCTGGACGGCGCTGTAGCCGTCCGGCTCGGGCTGGCGGACCTGGGTCACCACGTTGGTGTTGGCGGCGATCACGGTCACCGGGACGACCCGGTTGTTCTCGTCCCAGAGCTGGGTCATGCCCAGCTTGGTGCCGAGGAGGCCCTTGACGTTGCGTTCAGTGGTCATGTCGATCTACCTCAGAGCTCAGAGCTTGATCTCGATGTCGACACCGGCCGGGAGGTCGAGCCGCATGAGGCTGTCGACGGTCTTCGGCGTGGGGTCGATGATGTCAATGAGTCGCTTGTGCGTACGCATCTCGAAGTGCTCGCGCGAGTCCTTGTACTTGTGCGGCGAGCGGATGACGCAGAAGACGTTCTTCTCGGTCGGCAGCGGCACGGGGCCGGCGACCTTGGCACCCGTGCGGGTCACCGTGTCCACGATCTTTCGCGCCGAGGTGTCGATCACCTCGTGGTCATAGGCCTTGAGCCTGATGCGGATCTTCTGTCCCGCCATAGGTCTCTCTCGTCCTTCTGTGTCGTTCGACCGGGGTCCTGTTCAGCTCCGACCCCCGAGGTCGGGCGTGTCGCGCCTGTCGGGCACACACGTCTCCCCTGGGGGAAGTGGAGCTGTTGTTGTGGCTGATCGGGTCTCACCCACGAGATCCCCTGCTGGGATCCCGGAGGCGTGCGGTGCGACCAACGTCGTCCACCGAACACGCTCGCCGCGGCTCCGGTTTGTCCGGGTTCAGTGCTCGAACCCGACCGCTCCGCGCGGGAGACACGATTCAGTAGACAAGATGGTGCGCACCCCGACGACCCGCCGGAGCAACCTGGATATCTTGGCAGAGTTCGCGTGGCACACCAAATCAGCAGGCGCGACCGGTTCGAACCGTCGGCTCCTTGGGTAGATGACCAGCCACGGATGGGGTCGGGTGCGAGGATGACGCCACCCCCGAACGACCGAGGAGCACGATGACCGACGGTGCGCCGCACCACTACCCGCCGCCGGGCGCCCCCCAGCCGACGGAGGCACCCGTGGGCGCTGCCGGCGGTCCCCCGCCGGGCTGGGGGGCCCCGCCCGGGGCCGGGACGTCGTACGCACCGTATGTCTCACCGGGCCGCGGACCGGGCGGCCTGCCGGGGATGCTGGGCGCTGCCCACAAGCCGGGCGCCTTCCCGCTGCGGCCACTCACGCTCGGCAACATGTACGACGGCGCCTTCCGGATCATCCGGTTCAACCCGAAGGCCACGGTCGGCGCGGCGGTGATGGTGACGGCCGTGGCGATGGTGATCCCGGTCCTGATCACGACGATCCTCACGTTCACGGTCGGCGTCGCCATCGATGCCTCGGGAGAGACCAGCCCCGAGGCCGGCATCGTCGAGGTGCTCAGCGTCCTCGCGGCCTACGGCTCGCTGCTCCTCTCCCTGGTTCTGGCACAGGTGGGCGTGGTCTTCGTGACGGGCATGATCGCCCACGTGACGCGGGCCGCCGCGGTCGGAAAGCGGCTCAGCCTCGGTGAGGCGTGGGCCGCGACGCACGGGAAGCGCTGGCGTCTGCTGGGCCTGACCTTCCTGATCAACCTCGCGTTCGTGGCCCTGGTGGTGGCCTACGTCCTGCTCTGGGTGGTCGTCGTCCTCGTGGCGCAGGACGCGTGGCCGGTGATCCTCGCCTGGGGTCTGATCAGCGTGCCGGCCTTCATCTGCCTGTGCTGCTGGCTGTGGATCCGCGCCTACTACCTGCCCGTGCCGCCCCTGATGCTGGAGAACGTCGGCGTCTTCGGTGCGATCGGCCGTGGCTGGACGCTCACCGCGCGGCAGTTCTGGCGGACCTTCGGCATCGCCCTGCTCACCGTGCTGATCGGCAGCGTCGCCGGGACCATGCTCTCGACGCCCGTCTCGCTCGTCGGTCAGATCGGGGCGCTGGCGGTGCCGGAGTACGCAGCGTTGCTGCTGGTGCTCACCCAGGCCATCGCGCTGGTGGCGCAGAACGCGTTCGTCGCGCCGTTCCTCTCCACCGTCGCCTCGGTGCAGTACGTCGACCTCCGGATGCGCAAGGAGGCCTTCGACGTCGACCTCATGCGCGAGGTGGGGATCGCCACCGAATGAACGGACCGGCCGTGCTGCCCGCGCTCGCGCTGCGAGTCGAGCCGCCTCTCGACCCTGACGGCGACGAGGCCCGCTCACTGCTGGGCCGCGAGCTGGCGCGCCCGGAGTACTACGACGCCGACATCCTCGATCGGATCATCGACTGGCTCGCCCGGCTGATCGACGGCAGCGTCGGCGCCGCCGAGAGCTCTCCTCCGGTGGCGGTCGCCGCCGCGATCGTCGTCGCGATGCTGCTCGCCGCGGGGATCCTGCTGCTGATCACGCAGGCGCGGGCGACCGCCCGCGGCGACCGCGCAGCGGCCCCCGCCCTGAC